>CADAHK010000015.1 GCA_902787725.1 uncultured Eubacteriales bacterium
GGCCTGAGTTCTCGAGAGCCTGTTCCAGTGAAACCTGATAGGACATGAACGGCATGTCGACTACGATCATCGTAGTTTCAGTTCCGCGTACTACGGAAGCGCCGTAAGTGATCATGTTGTCCACGGTTACAGGGATAGTGTCGCCGAGTCCGAGCATAGTGTTGCCGAGTGAATCTCCAACCAGAATCGCGTCTATGTTGCCGTCCATCAGCTTTGCTGTGGTGTAATCATAGCACGTAAGCATGGAGATTTTTTTGCCTTCCTCCTTCATTTTCTGGAAGGTGAGTACTGAGTTTCTCATTGTTTTTTCCTTTCTTTGTTTTGTCCTTTTCTGATCAAAGCTCCTGGTTCCGCTGCTTGTCATTCAGCAGGTCTTCTTCCAGAAGATCCTTGATGTTCTGGTACAAACGGTCCGGATGTTTGGATTCCGCAATTGGTATGAGCCGCGAGGATAGTACACGGTACAGTTCGCGCTGTCCCTCGTTGAGACAGCCGAGGTGCTTTGCGATGGTCTTCTCATCTCCCCGTTCCACAGGCCCCGTGAGAGCTGCGGCAGGTCCCTTCTCAAGGATGTGGTGAACATTCCCTGTTACGAGAGGGGTGAGGGCTTTGCGGGCGTCTTCTTCACTGAATCCGCACTGGCAGAGCATGTCGATGCTCTCCGCCAGAAGCGCTACCGCCAGATTGCTGGCTGTGACTGCCGCCGCGTGGTAGAGGGTCTTGTCCTCCGCCCTTATGACCTGCAGGTCGATGTCGACGCTTTTGAGCATTTCCTTGATCTCAGGAAGGTGTTCCTCGTTTCCTTCGACCGCGAAAAAAACATCCTGCAATTCTTTGTAAGCTTCGTACTTGTCGCTTACTGCGAATAGAGGATGAACGGAATACTCGTATGCACCGGTCTGGTCAATGCCCGGAAAAGCTTCTCCTGCGGAGAGCGATCCGCTGCAGTGACATATGTACTTGCCCTGGATCGGATACTGACGGACCTGTTCATAAACCTCTTTTATGCTTCCGTCGGGAACAGTCAGGAACAGCACGTCGCTTGCTTCGATGAGGGCGCCCATGTCAGTGAACGCCTGGGTTTCAGTAAACTGCGCTGCCTCTTCGGCAGATTTAGTGTTGCGGCTGTAATAGCCTGTAACCTTGATACTGTCGTTTTCTTTGCTGCTGAAGTATTTACCTAGGGTAAATCCAACTTTGCCTGCTCCAATAAATCCTGTTTTCAATCGATCACCTCTTTTCCTAAAAGGTGACGTGGTTCCTGCAATCGATCCGGGACCTTCGCGGTACAGTTTCCAATTGGAATACCGTCCATCACAAGGGGAGTATACCCCTGAAGGTGTCATTTGTAAACTGTTTTTTGCAGTGGTACTATATATGCAAAGGCAGCAGCTGCCTTTGCATTATCAGACGGGAGAGAAGGGCATATGGCAATTCACATCGTACTGGTGGAACCTGAGATTCCGCCTAACACGGGTAACATAGCGAGAACGGCCGCGGCGACGGACAGCGTACTTCATCTGGTCAAGCCGCTGGGCTTCAGCATAGACGACAAAAGCCTCAAGCGCGCGGGCCTGGATTACTGGCCGTACGTCAAGCTTGAGGTGCACGAAAGCCTCGACGAATTCATGGAGGAATACGGTGACCGCCGCATGTGGCTCGCCACGACAAAAGGCGGCAGGAACTACACCGATGTTTCCTACAGGGACGAAGACATGATTCTCTTCGGGCGCGAGACGGCAGGGCTGCCGCGCGACTTCATCGCCGCGCACAGTGAACAGGCGGTGCGCATTCCAATGAGCAAAGACACCCGCCTGCGTTCGTTCAATTTATCGAATTCCGTTATCGTGGTTCTGTTTGAAGCACTGAGACAGCTTGATTTTCCGGGACTGGAATAGGGAGAGGTGCAGCATGTACACGATTTACATCATCCGCCATGGTGAAACAGACAACAATAAAAAACGCGTGCTTCAGGGAAGGAGCAATCTGCCGCTGAATGAAGAAGGCGTAAGGCAGGCGGAAAAGGCGAGGGACTTTTTCGACGGGAATGAAATCATATTCGACAAAATCTATTCGAGTCCGCTGATCCGCGCGATCAGAACCGCGGAGATCATAACCGGCGACGCTGCGCCTTTCATACTGGACGACCAGCTTCTTGAAATGGACTACGGTCCTTACGAAGGCTGCAGCCTCTTAGATCCGCCGAAGGAGATCATCGAGTTCTTCAGTGATTTTGTGAACAATCCGGCGCCTGAGGGCATGGAGAATCTTTCTGATCTTGTCGCGCGCATGGGCAGATTCATGGAAAGTCTCGTGGACAGGCTCGTTGAAAGTCCAAACGACGAGAGCGACAAGACGATACTGATCTCAACCCACGCAATCGCCATGAAGGGCATTCTGGAGCATCTGACTCCGCAGTCCCATGGCTCATATTGGAACAAGCACATCGCAAACTGCGCCGTCTACAAGACGACGCTTTCCGACGGCAAGTTCACCGTGCCTGTTGAGGTGCTTGACTAGACGCGCGAGGCGCCGTCAGAAGTTTCCGGATCCTGATCGGTCCGGAAGGAGTGGATCGCCATAAGAGTGAAACCCGCCACAATCGCAATGAACACCATCATGTGGAATACGCTGAAGCTGGCAAGCGGCTGCATCTGATAGAACAGGAAGACGAGAACCGTAACCAGAGCAAGTATGATGGAGAGCAGCAGATTACGAAGGCTCCTGTTCCGCAGAAGTCCCCGCACTGATAAAAGGAAAATCACGAAGAATGTGATTGCCGCGCATTCGGTCATGGCCTGATTGATGGCGAACAGGTAATATGAGAATATCTGTGTCAGGGCTGCAAAGACCGCGATGATGATCAGATGCGGCACAATGACGAACCATGAGGAATGGGAAACGCCTTTTTTCGCTTCCCGGCGGTGCACCAGATAAATGATCAGGCAGATCAAAATCATCAGAAGCACAAGCAGGTTTGCCCCGATTATGATCTTAATGATTTCCCCAACGGAAAGAAAACTGTTTCTGTCCGCTTTCATCTCCGTATCCATTTCATCCGTAGGTGAATAGTTATAATGAGCCCGGACAAAGGAAACATTTACATCTTTATCTATAGGAACAAGCTCCGGAAGATTATTATCCGGAGTTATTTTCATTTTATAAGCGCCCTTGCGTGGAGTTCCGATGTATATCAATCCCGGTTTGTAAGCCGTGTCATACGCGTCGAAGGAAAGGTCGTAATACGTCAGCTGTTTTCTTTTGTGCGCGGACACCTGAATCGTGTAAGCGCTGTCGGAAGGCAGGCTGACGGCTGTCTCGTTTCCCCGGCGCATCATGAAGATGTCCGGCAAGGAACCCGGTGCGGCGTCATCTGCTTCCTCTGCCTCTGTGAGTGTTCCTTTGCGGTCGATTGAAGCGATGACGGTTTTGTCTTTCAGGATGTCGACATCGACGTCGCCTATAAAGACGATCCGCCTGGTTTCCGTCGGTCCATAGAAGACATCTTCCGTGCTGTTGTCAGAAAACAGCCAGCTGATGTAGATCATGGGACGGTGCTCCAGAACGACATTGTCGGCGGTTGGATCATCCGGGTTCCAGCTTCCGTCATCGGTCTGGTGGCTGTTTGCTTTGAGATGCTCGGAAGACGCAAATGTGAGATAGTCGACAAAAACATTACGCTGACTCTTTCGCTGCGCGCTCATGTGGGATTGCTTCGGCATGGATGCCGCCAGAATCTCAAAAGCGTGTTCGAAATCAGGCTGTGTCCAGAGCTTCATCAGGTTTGGCTGCAGTTGGTCGACATAGGCGCTTGTGTCCGGGAGAAAGTTTCCCAGGAATGAAAGAACCATGCGATATTGATGGTTGAGCTCAGGGTTGTTCCTGAAGTGTTCGTAGGCCAGCTGCTGCGTTGTCTTTGAGGCTGCATGAGCCAGCGCCGCGTAGTTGCTGTCCGCCTCCTGGGAAGGCGTGTACAGGGTCGTTCCGTAGCGTTCGAATCCCCAGCTCTGCAGCGGCATGCGTGTTACCGGATCGTTTTTTCCGCAGATGTTGTAAATGCCCGGATAGGCGACAGGTTTTTTCGTCGTTCTCGGAACGGCAGTCAGATAGGCGTAAACGTCATCGAATTCTCCGGATTCAATCATGTCTGCCGCGGTGATGTTCGCAACGGCCGACGCTCTGGAATATCCCGAAATCCAAAGCTTCTTTTTGCCTTTGATGTTGTGATCTTTGATATAACTGTCGATGCGTTCTTCCAGTATCCTGGCGGCGTTGTTGAAACCCTCGTGGCGCTGTCCTGTTCCGACCATCAGATTCGAGGACCATTCTTCCCCGTATCCCGCGCCGCAGGCGGTCGCCGCAATGACGGTCGTATCGTCTATGCGTTTGTGCGCAATGACTCCGGCCAGTGAGTCCTTTGTTGGAGGATGGTCATATCCGAAGGAGTCCCGGTTGCTGAAACCGGCTGCCGCGAGGTACTGATTATAAGTCGGCATGAAATCTTCCTTGTCATTTCGAAAAGCGGATATGGCAAAACCAAGGGAGCACTGCGCGAACAATCTGCTGAATTCATCAGAAGGATAACGGAAAAGATCATCAGAATACGGGAACTTCCAGATGTACATGTGATCAGCGGTATCATAAAAGTTCAGCTCGATCTGCTGAACGTCTTTGTACCGGGTGTCATCGGCAAAACGGACGTCAGGACGTGTGGTGAATGCATTCTCATCGGCAGCCGCGCTAAATCCGCATGCGCCGATCAGCATGCCCAGAAACAGAATTATCATGATAATGCAGCCAAGCTTCTTCAAATGTTTCTCACGCATCAGTCCAATTCCCGTGAAGCAAAGGTGTTAATCGTGTTTTACCGCCAGCATGAGCGCGCCCATGTCCGGTGTGAAAGCCGGTTTGACGTACTCCATTCCATGCTGTCGAAGAATCTCATCAAAAGGTTCGGTGACAGCCGGACCGATCTTAAATACGCCGCCTGTTCCGCTGACCGGAACGAGACCGCTTTCCGCAGAGCCGTCTGCCGCAGATTCGTCCGCGTCGGCGAAGCCGAGCTTGTCGTGGAGCACGATGGCGAGGTCGGCCAGTTCTTTCGCGCAGTTGTTGAGAATTTCAATCGCGTACGGATCGCCTTCCTCATACAGCTTACTCACTACAGGAGCAAGTCCGGCGATGCGCGTACGGTCCAGATTCCATTCGTTTACTACGCGTGTGACCATCTCGTCGTCAGTTTTAAGATCGAGCGCGCGGTTGACCGCGTCATAGAGAAGTGTTTTTTTATCGCGTCCGTCGCTCTGACGGGAGTATTCCTTCAGCAGATTCCAGGCGATCCAGTATGCGCTGCCTTCGTCGCCGCCAAGAACATAATGCCAGCCGCCGCAGCGCATGAAATCTCCGGCTGCGTTGCGTCCGCTTCCGATAGAACCGGTTCCTGCGATGATGTTTATGCCGGGGTTTCCGGCGAGCGCGCCTTCGAGAGCGTTCTCGGAGTCGTTGCCCGCGCCGTAAGGCATGCCGTCAAATGCGTCGCGGAGTGTCGCGTCGAGCATTGGCTGGTCGGATTCCACGTCGCCGTATCCGGCGAATCCCGCAAAAGCAAAGGCAACATCGGATGGTTTTATGCCGGCGTTATCACAAACGGCCAGGATGCCTTTGCGAAAGAGGGCTTCGAGTCCGTCGAACCCCACCTGCATGTAGTGGCAGCCGCCGCCGGTGTACTCACCGATAACCTCGAGCCCCGCGGCTTCCGAACCGTCGGCGTCTACGCCTTTAACAACGCGGCCGGCCAGGAATTTTGTCTTTGTACCGCCGCCGTCTATGCCGATGTAGTATTTTACGTCTGGAGTGTTCATTTCAGTGACTTCCTTTCTATGAGTCTTGTAGGGAAGAGGATGCGCCTGATGGACTGGTCCTTTTCCTTTATTATCTGAAGCATGCGTTCAACAGCCGCCCTGCCGATGTCGTTTGTAGGTACTTCGATTGTCGTAAGCGGCGGAACCATGTGCGAACTGAGATCTATGTTGTTGAAACCTATGACGCCGATGTCGCGCGGACATCTGAATCCCATGCCGTAGAGCGTGCCAAGGACGACAGAGGCCAGGGAATCGCTGCCGGCGAAGATAGCGTCAGGAGGTTCGGGCAAAGCCATGAGCTCCCGTGTCTGCGTTTCGCATAGAGACAACTCCCAGCTGCAGTCTTTCACGAGATCGTCATCATATTCAATGTTCGCCCGGCGAAGCATCTCTCTGTATATGATCATTCTGATGGTCTCGTTGAGCGGCATGGCAGGGGAGCTTCCGCTGACGAGGGCGATGCGCCTGTATCCGCGGTCAAGAAGAGTTTTCATGACCTGCCAGTTGGCCGTGGTGTGATCGAACCCTACATTATCATAATCGTATTCCGGTTCATCTTTGTCTATCATTATAATATGAGGGATGTGCGCTTCGAGAATCGCCATGGTCTCTTCCGGGACGTGTTCCATGAGGAAAACGCCGTCAAGATCCGCGCTGATAAATTCCTGCAGAATCTGGGGAACAGCGAGTTCTCTGTATGACTTGACGATTGAAATCATGGAATTGTTGTCTTTGCATGTGTGTTCCATCGCGGAGAGAATGTCCACGAAAAACGGATCGGAATACTTATCGACAGAATCCGCAAGAATGCAGCCGAACCGGTACTGGTCCTGCTGGCGTACGGGTATTTCGTACTGGAGCTGCGCCGCGGCGTCCATGATTTTGCGGCGTGTTTCTTCACGCACGGTATTTCGTACTGGAGCTGCGCCGCGGCGTCCATGATTTTGCGGCGTGTTTCTTCACGCACGTTGAAGTCCGGGTCTCCTGAGAGCACCCGGGATACGGTGGCGGGCGATACGCCGGCCATTTTCGCGACTTGTCTGATATTAGCCATAACAGACCTCCTTGTTTAGTAAACAGTATACAATAAAAAAACATATCGGTCAAGCCTTAGTTCTGCTGCGATTCCCTTTATTTTCCTGTTTTTCACTATTTTTTCAGTTTACAAGAGTAAAGAAAAGGACTATAATAGCAAAAAAGAAGAAATATTCACGTCTTTTGTTTAGTAAACAATAACTGTAAGATTTAAACAAAACACACAGAGGTGCAGTTATGAGAAAATTTGTTTTTATCGGCGCGGGATCGCTGGAGTTTACCAGAGACCTGGTAAGAGACCTGATGACATTCGAGAGCTTTGATGATTGCGAGATCGCCCTCGTGGACATCAACGAGAAGAGACTGTCATACGCGAAGAAGGGAATCGAGAAAGTAGTGAAGGCCGGCGGCCATCACGCGACAGTTACGGCAACTACCGACAGGCGCGAGGCTCTTCCGGGAGCGGACGGCGTACTGATTACTGTCCTCCAGGGAGGCGTTGACGTCTGGAGATATGATATCGAGATTCCGAAGAAGTACGGCGTGGATATCTGCGTCGGCGACACGAGAGGGCCGTCGGGCATCTTCCGTTTCCTGAGGACAGCTCCGGTTCTGCTGGACATCATCAGGGACGTCGAGGAACTTTGCCCGAACGCAATCGTTCTGAATTATACCAATCCTATGGCCATGCTGGTCAGCTATCTGCAGGCGCAGACTGACGTCAGCATCACCGGACTCTGCCACAGCGTGCAGGGAACGGCAGAGATGCTCGCGGGCTGGCTGAATCTTAAACCTGAGGAGCTTGACTACACCTGTGTAGGCATCAACCATCAGGCGTTCTATCTTGAACTTAAACACAACGGCGAAGACATGTATCCGGCTCTTAGGGAAGCCATAAAGAGACCGGAAGTCGCCGGGGAAGAACCTGTCAGAATCGAAATGTTCAAGTACCTCAGATATTTCCCTACGGAATCATCGGGACACAACTCTGAGTACAATCCATGGTTCCGCAAGAGACCGGATCTCATCGAGAAGTACTGCATGCACGGCACGGGATGGAACCCGGGCGAGCACGCGTACATCCTTAAAGAGTACATGAACCGCGAGGACACCTGGGAAGCGGAGTACTCCGACTGGCTTGAGAACGGAGAAGTGGAACTGGAGAGAGGCGAGGAGTACGCGTCCAACATCTTCAACGCCATCTACGGCGACGGCACGCCGTTCCCGTTCAACGCGAATCTCAGAAACAAAGGCTACGTTACTAACATAGATGAAGGAGCATGTGTAGAGGTTCCTGTCATGGCCGATAAAGACGGCATTCACGTAAAGGGCGTCTACACACTGCCGCCGCACCTGTCGGCGCTGGTATCCCACTCAGCCAAGCTTGAGGAGATGGCTGTGCAGGCGGCCATAACAGGTGACCCTGATCTGGTATTCCAGGCAGTTCTTCAGGACCCGCTCACAGCGAGCGTATGCAGCATGGAGGAAATCCATGACATGGTTCAGGAGATGCTTGAGAAGAATAAAGAGTATTTAAGTTATTTCAATTTCTAGTCGGTGGTTATTATCTGATTCTAAGGAGGAAAAAGAAATGAAGAAGAAGCTGATTCTGATCGCCCTGACAGTTGTGCTGACTCTTGGAGTTGCGCTCGTGATTACAGGATGCGGCGGCAGCGACAGTGATGGTGGAAGTTCTGACGGAACGACACTGACTCTGTGGACTCACAACAATGAGGACACTTGGAACGAGTCATATCAGAACATTGTCGATGCCTACATGGAGGAGAATCCTGACGTAACAGTCAACATCGAATCCTTCCCGTATGATGAGTTCGAATCAAAGGTTCAGACAGCGCTCATGTCAAACGAGGGCGGAGCTGACATCTACGAAATGTGGGGAGGCTGGGGCGTCGATTTCGCGCCGGCAGGAGTCCTGGCTCCACTTCCTGAGGAGATGCAGGCAGAAGTAAAAGACGAATGCTATCCTAACACTTACGGTGCGCTGGAAGCAGATGGCGTCATCTACGGCGTTCCGCAGGAGTTCAACATTGAGTGCGGCGGACTGATCGTTAACAACAATGTCATGAAGGATGCAGGCGTAGAAGTTCCGACTACATGGGACGAACTGAAAGCTGCAGCTGAGAAGGGCACTGTTAAAGACGGAAACAAGATCAAGGTCAAAGGCTTTGACTTCGTTAACTGGGACGGCGTTATGTATCTGTGGACTTCCATGATTCTTTCACAGGGTGAAAATTACCTGAATGATGATGGAACAATCAACGTAACTTCAGACGCTGCCAAGAAGGCCTGGGATGAGCTGGCTTCAATGGCGTCCGGAGACACTGCTGTTACTAACCTGTCAGGTCTTGATGACGGAAGCGATATCGAAGGATATCAGGAACTATACACAGGCGATGTAATGATGGTACCGCGCGGACCTTGGTGCCTGGCTGAAGGCGTTAATGACTTCGGTCTTGAGTATGGCAAAGACTTCAGCTATGAAGCAATGCCGTTCTATGGTCCTGAGAAAAAGTTTGCTGCTGAGACTGGCTGGTCAATGGCCGTCGCTGCAGGACTGGATGAAGCACAGGAAGCTGCAGCGTTTGACTTCCTCGAATACTTCTTCTCTGACGATGTAATCATGCAGCACAATCTGGCATGCGGACAGATTCCTGCAAAAGAAGCTGTTGCCCAGGATCCTGAGTATGTTAAGAACTTCCCATATGCTGAGCCGCTCGTAGGTATTCTCGACGGTGCTCAGTTCATCGGAAGCTTCAACACAGACGTATTCAAAGAATGCGTAAACGAATCATTCAGTGCTTACTGCAAGGGTGAGGCAGGCACGACAGACGAATGCCTGGCTGCTCTCGAGAAGACGCTGAACAAGAAACTGTTTAAATAATTCACTGATTGATGCGCGGGGGGCGTGATGCTCTCCGCGCATTGCAAGTCCCGGGAGACAGAACCCGGGAGCAGATACGGAAGGTGATCAAATTGAAAACCAGCCGCAAGTTTTTACTGCTGATACTTATACCGATATTTATTGAAGCCCTTGTGTTCCTGATCATTCCGATACTGGGAACGCTTGGCATATCTTTTTTGAATTACAATCCGCTGAATCATTCGGCGGACTTCGTTGGACTTGATAATTACAGAGAACTGCTTGACGATCCGGACGCTGTGAAGGCGTTCAAGAATACCATCGTATTCACGGTCGTGGCAGTTGCGCTTAACATAGTCATTTCCCTCGCTGTGGCAACGCTGATCAGCCAGATGAAGAGCAACAAGACAAGGAGCTTCTTCAGAATGATCGTGTTCCTGCCGTGCATGGCGCCCATGGTAGCCTCAGCGGTAGTATGGGGGAGAAGTATATTTAATACGAAAATCGGTCTCGTCAACCAGATCATCGAAGCCTTCGGCGGGGAGGGGGTCGCCTGGACAGGAGACCCGCACTACGTAATGTTCTCCGTCATCGTCTTCACGCTCTGGGCCGACCTGGGATACAACATCATCCTCTATTCGGCCGGAATCGACGGCATACCCGGAGAGGTATATGAAGCCGCGGAGCTCGATCACGCGGGCGGGTGGAACAAGTTCTTCCACATCACGCTTCCTCTTCTGGGAAGGACCACGACCTTCGTTGTACTGATGACACTGATATCATACTTCCAGATGTTCGCTCAGTTCAGCGTCCTCCTGTTCAAGGACGGACCGCAGAACTCCGGCCTGGTACTCACAAGTTATATCTATGAGAATGCGTTCATATACAAGGAGATGGGATACGCGGCGGCGCTGTCTGTAGTGCTGTTCCTGCTCATACTCATCGTAAGTCTTGTTCAGCAGCGCATCAACAAGGTTGATTGGGAGTATTGATATGAAAGATTTCGCATACACAAGAGATTTCAAAAGCCGGGCTCTGATATTCGCCATACTTCTAGCGGTCTCCATCATCGTAGTCATCCCGTATGTGTGGATGCTCAGTAACTCTTTTAAGACTACGATCGAGACGCTGACAGACCCGATGCACATCATCCCGCAGGAGTTTACGCTCGACGGGTACATTAAAGTACTGACAAAGTCGCCGTTCTTCCACTGGCTCGGCAACTCAGTATTCATCACATGTTTTAACACCATCGTGATTCTATTCACCAGCACTCTGGTGGGTTATCTGTTCGCAAGGTTCAGGTTCAAGGGCAGGGACTTCCTGTTCGCGATGCTCATGTTCACAATGATGGTTCCGGCGCAGGTAACGATGATCACGACATTCATCATCATCGATGACATCGGACTTTACAACTCAGTATGGGCCCTGATCATCCCATCCTTCGTAAATGTATTCGGCATATACCTGTGCAAACAGTACTGCGAGGAAATACCTAGAGAGCTCATAGAAAGCGCCCGCATCGACGGCGCGGGAGACTTCGCGATTTACTGGAGGATCGTAATTCCGCAGATTAGACCGGCCATCGGCGCTCTGGCAATATTCACATTCATGGAATACTGGAACGACTACCTCAATCCATTGATCTACCTCTCTTCGACAGAGAAGATGACATTGCCTCTGGCCCTGAGCTACTTCTCGACACAGCACACGACAGACCTGTCGGCGACAATGGCGGCGTCCGCCCTCATCATGATACCGGCAGCCGTTGTATTCATCATATTCCAGAAGCAGTTCATAAAGGGACTGTCAATGACCGGCATGAAGTAAGGACCGCAAGAAGTAAGGAGAAAGACTAGTGATTTTTGGTTACAAGGATGAAGAATTAAATAAGAAGAACGCCATATTCACTGCAGAGGAAATCGCTCAGCAGCCGGAAGTATGGGAGAAGACGATAAAGCAGGTGAAGGGCCTGCGCAAGCAGCTCAGTAGACTGGTTGAGGATGTTACATCTGAAGGTGATTTCGATGTGATCCTCACAGGTGCCGGGACGAGCGAGTACGTCGGCAGATGCCTTTATCCGGCGGTGCTTCAAAAGCTGTCCGGCCGGGTTCACGCCGTAGGAACGACTGATATCGTTGCTTCACCTGAGCTGTTCATTTCGCCTGAGAGAAAGACTCTTCTGGTGTCCTTCGCGAGATCGGGCAACAGCCCGGAATCCGTAGGGGCAGTAAAGGCGGCGGACAGGATTTCCGACAAGGTAAAGCATCTGTTCATCACCTGCAATGAGGAAGGCGAGCTGGCTAAGCTGGCCGAAGAGAAGCCAAATTGCTTCAGCGTAGTTCTGGCGCCGGAGACAAACGACAGGAGCTTCGCGATGACAAGCAGCTTCACGAGCATGTATCTGGCAGCGCTTCTCATTCTTACGGGCAACTACGACATGGATTTATATGAATCAGTCAGCGCCGCGGAAAAATTCGTCACCAGAGGATACGGCGATCTGGCGGATTTCGTTATGAGAAAGGATTTCAGCCGCGTTGTCTATCTTGGCAGCGACGTGCTCAAGGGCATAGCCCAGGAGTCGGCCCTCAAGGTTCTGGAACTTACAGCAGGGCAGATGGCCGCGATATTCGACACGCCGATGGGATTCAGGCACGGGCCGAAATCAATAATCGACGATGATACAGTGTGCGTCGTCTTCATGTCAGATGAAGAGGGCACAAGAAGATACGAGATGGACGTTCTGAAGGAACTCTACAGGGACCGCAAAGGCAGCAGCCTGGTGGCTGTCACATCATCAGCTGATGATGAGGTCAGCGAAAACTGCGATCTCGCCATCTCCATGGGATACAGGAGCAAGGAGCCGAACTGTGTTCTGGCGCCGGCTTTTGTAATGGTCGCCCAGACCATGGCCATGATGTACTCGATCAAACTGGGCATTACGCCTGACAATCCTTGTCCTACAGGCGAGGTCAACAGGGTAGTGCAGGGCGTGACTATCTATGAGGAGGACTGATGAAATGGATGCGCATCACCTTCAGCAGTTAGTTTCAAAACAGAAAAAAGGAACACATGAGGGAATCTGCTCAGTTTGCAGCAGCAGTCCCTTCGTTATAGACGCGGCGATAATTCAGGCCGTCAGGACAGGTACGCCTGTGCTCATCGAAGCGACAGCAAACCAGGTGAACCAGATGGGCGGATACACCGGAATGAAGCCGGCGGATTTCAAGGCGTACGTTCTAGAGCGCGCGGCGGAGCTCGGCCTTCCGGCGGATCGCGTGATTCTCGGCGGGGACCATCTCGGCCCTGTGGCGTGGCAAAAGCAGGACGCGGCAGAGGCGATGGATCTGGCTGAAGAACTTACCTATCAGTTTGCAAAGGCAGGCTTCACGAAGATTCACCTCGACGCCAGCATGCCTCTCGGCGATGAGGTCACTCTTACAACAGAGGAGATCGCTGACAGGACGGTAAGGCTTTGCATTGCCTCGGAAAAAGGCTTCAGCGAATACCGCGGCGAGGATGCCGGCGCAGCAGCGCCTGTGTACGTAATAGGCAGCGAGGTGCCGACGCCTGGCGGAAGCGGCGAAGAGGACGCTCTGAGCGTAACGAAACCAGAAGCCCTGAAGGAGATGCTTGAGTGCTTCGAAGAGAAGTTCGCTGCTGCGGGGCTCGACAAAGAAGGGCCGACGGGCGGAGGAAGTCCGTGGAGCCGGATAATCGCGGCTGTTGTTCAGCCGGGCGTGGAGTTCGGAAACGACAGCGTGCACGAATATGTACCTGAGGAAGCCGCAGTGCTGACAGAAGAAGCGGCTCAGATTCAGCAGATAGTACTTGAAGGCCATTCGACCGACTACCAGAAGGAGAGCAGCCTGAAGCACATGGTGGAAGACGGCATAGCGATTCTGAAGGTGGGACCTGCCCTGACTTTTGCGGCAAGAGAAGCTCTGTACGCTCTGTCGATGATGGAAAATGAGCTGGCGGCGATCGGCGTATTGGATGCCGGCGAGGCGTCGGGATTCATGGATGTGCTCGATGATGTGATGGTCAAGGATCCGTCGAGCTGGCAGGGCCACTACACCGCCGAAGAACCGGAGAGCACGCTGCTGAGAAAATACAGCTACAGCGACCGCAGCAGATACTACATGCATAGACCGGAAGTGAAGACAGCAATCAGTAAGCTGATGGGGAATCTGCGGGACAGAATTACGCTCCCGATGCTCAGCCAGTTCATGCCTGAGCAGTTCACACACGTGCGCGAGGGGCTGATTGAAGCGGAACCTGAGGCTCTGGTGAATGATAAAGTATGTGACGAACTGTCAAGATACTGGAGAGCCTGCGGGTTGATGTAAAGGCGGATTGATTGTCAAAAGGAGATTAGTTATGAAAAAACTGATTCTTGCAGCTGTTGCGGCGGCGATGTGCTTTGCTTTTGCGGCCTGCGGGTCGGAAGAAGCCACGGAAGATAATGGGGCCGCGGAGGAGGAGCAGGCGATGGAGATACAGATACTGGCCGGCGAAAACAACATATACGATGACGGAACATACGCCCCGATTGAAATCGACGCGTCCATGTCCGGCACGGAGGGTAATCCGACGGTAATCAAGGCTGCCGATGGAGCGGCGCCGGTCATAAAAGCCGCGCCGGGCAAGTTCCAGAGCGGAGAAAAAGATGAACTGCCTCCTAGCTACGGCATCCACATCGTAGACGCCCATGACATCATAATAGAAGGACTTACTGTCGAGGGCGGAACCCACGGCATAATATACGAGAGCACGACTGAGCAGGGCGATGAGCCCCTTAAGAACATAACTATAAAGGACTGCAAAGTCAGCGGAGTTGTCGGACGTCGGTTCAGAACCTGACAGTGTCCGGATGCGAAGTGTCAGACTGCCTTTGCGGTGACAGTGAATCGCTGGTTCTCAACGGCAACATCGACGGCTTCACGATTTCGGACAACAGGATCCATGACAACAACAACATCGGCATCGACATGATCGGATTCGAAGGCACGGCGGAGCACATGGAAGCTGAGGATCCGGCGGATCTGTTCGAGGTGGACATGGCACGCAACGGCAAGTGCTTCGGAAATGTCGTATATAACATAAGCGCCGAAGGCAATCCTGCGTACTATGAGGACGGCGAGTATGACCTTTGCGCTGACGGCATCTACGTCGACGGCGGTCAGAACATCGAAATATACAACAACTTCGTCTACAGATGCGACATCGGAATCGAGGTCGCGACCGAGCACAGTCCTGACGACAATCCGCTGTTCAGGGTGGCAGGCATCGACGTGCACGACAATGTGGTCGCGAACTGCGAGGGATGGTGCGGTCTCTGCTTCGGCGGATACGACAGGGATCTGGGATTCACCGAGGACTGTGAGTTCCACAACAACACCCTTGTTGATAACGGCACACAGATCGGAGTACAGAGAAGCAAAGGCAACAAGATATATGACAATCTCCTCGTCGGAGAAGACTCGGCGATTGATTTCAATTATGATTGCAGAATCAAGGATCTGGTAAATGAATTCGGAAGAAACGTCTGGTGTTTCAAGGAAGGCGACCTTGAGGACAAGATGGATTCAGGAAGCTACGGCCTGTCGATACTCATCCCGGAAAACAGCATGAGCAAGCAGGAAGTTATCAATGACAGAAGTCAGGTTCTCGACGGACTCAAGTCAAAGATAGAAGGCGTCGGATCGTCATTCGTACCGGATGAAGAAGAAATAGAACTGTGGGAACAGTAATGGAGGTTCAAAGTGGCTGAAGTAATTCTTAAGAACATCAAGAAAATCTATCCTTTCACGGAGGATGAGAAGAAAAAAGATAAAAAGGATGAGTCGGAAGAAAAGCCGATGAATCTTCAGATTACGGATAAGGGCGTTGTAGCCGTTCAGGAGTTCAACCTCGAAATCGCGGACAAGGAGTTTGTCGTACTGGTCGGACCTTCCGGATGCGGCAAATCAACGACGCTCAGAATGATCGCGGGACTTGAGGATATCAGCGAGGGCGATCTCTATATCGACGGCGAACGCATGAACGACGTCGCCCCAAAGAACAGAGACATCGCGATGGTCTTCCAGAACTACGCGCTGTACCCTCACATGACGGTTTACGAAAACATGGCGTTCTCACTGAAGATGCAGAAGTTCAGCAAGGAGGATATAGACAAGCACGTTCGTGAAGCGGCGGACATTCTGGACATCACACCGCTCCTCAACAGAAAGCCGAAAGCCCTTTCCGGCGGGCAGAGACAGAGAGTCGCCATGGGCAGAGCCTTCGTAAGAGACCCGAAGGTATTCCTCATGGACGAACCGCTCAGTAACCTGGATGCGAAGCTCAGAAACCAGATGCGCGCGGAGATAATCAAGCTGAGAAAGAAGATCGACACGACGTTCATCTACGTAACCCACGATCAGGTTGAAGCTGCCTCAGATGAACTTCTTCCCGGGCAGCAAGCTCAGCTGCGAGGGAGGAAAGTATTTCGTCGAGATACTTGGTGAGAAGTTTGAACTTCCGGACAAGCTGGCAGCTTCGCTGGGAGACGGCGCGGAAGTCTGCGGTCCTTCCGGGACGCGCGAAGTCGTCGCAGGCGTCAGACCGGTCAACGTCGTAATCAGCGATGACGGCACCGGAATCGACGCGGTAGTCGAAGTCGCCGAGATGATGGGCAGCGAAATGCACCTGCACATGAACGCTTCCGGAACGGAAGTCATCTCAATTGTTCCGACGCTGAACATGGACATCGATGAGATGAGTTCAGGGACGAAGCTGAAGCTGAAACTGCAGACCGAAGCAATGCATCTGTTCGACGCGGAGACTGAAGAGTCGCTGATAAAAACGGATTAGAATAAGAAATACACATGTAACCTACGCCGCCGCTATTTTATAGCGGCGGTTCTTTTGTTATAATGCGCATATGACGAAGGAACAGAAAATCGCCCTGGCGGTGGCGACAGGAACATCGTTCGCAACAGCTTTTTCGGGAAGCGCGACGAACCTTGCCATACCGTCCATGGGAACGTATTTTAATATGGGTGCCGCAAGCGTAGGCTGGATTACGACAGCTTACGTAATTGTAATTGCGGCGATGGCGGTACCATTCGGAAAGATTGCGGACAGCACCAGCAGAAAATACATGCTGGCAGCGGGGGTCGCTGTATTTGGCGTCGCTTCGGTTGCGGCGGTATTCATGGGATCAGCCGCGGGGATTCTCGCCATGCGCGCTGTCATGGGAATCGGCGCGGCCATGATCTTTGCGTCCAACATGCCCATCGCGATCAATGCTTTCCCCGGCAACGAAAGAGGCAAAGCAATCGGCATCGTAACATCAGGCATCTACACAGGCCTCGCCATAGGCCCGGCGCTCGGCGGATTTCTGAACAACCTGTTCGGGTGGCAGGCGATTTTTCTATTTGGAGCCGCGATTGCTTTTGCTTCGATGATACTGACGCTGGCGGGAGTCGCTGATGACAGACAGCAAAGGGCAGGGGCGAAATTCGACCTCGGCGGCAACATCACTTACATTCTGATGATCATGTGCCTGATTTACGGGCTGACAGCCCTGAACAGCGTTCGCTTCGGATGGGTATTTCTCCTGTGCGGCGTGTTGCTGGGAGTGCTGTTCGTGAAGATAGAGCTGAAATTTGAGAACCCTGTCATAGATGTGCGTATCTTCTCTGAAGACAGGGTCTTCACGCTGTCGAACCTGACGGCTCTGTTCAACTACAGCGCGACTTTCGCCCTGGGCTATTTTGTTTCGATTTATCTGCAGGTCGCGCAAGGGCTCAACTCGCAGACCGCGGGGCTTGTCATGATGATGCAGCCTATCCTGATGGCGGTCTTTTCACCATGGACCGGCAGGATGTCTGACCGCGTTCCCGCCTATAAGCTGGCCTCATCAGGTATGGCAGTTTGCGCGCTCACGTTGCTGTTTTTTGCCTTTGCATATGTGGGAACGCCTATATGGGCCGTCTGCATCGCGCTGGCCGCTGCGGGATTCGGAATCGCGCTCTTCTCGTCCCCTAACACGAATGTGATCATGAGCTGCGTTCCGCCGCAGAAGTTCGCTGTTGCCAACTCAATCGTTTCGACCATGCGTACATCGGGGCAGACCATCGGGATGGCGATAATCACGCTGGTCGTCAGCGGAACCATTGGCAACGTCTCTCTCTATGAAGTGCCTGCCGCGGACCTCATCCGCACAATGCACATCTGCTTTTTCATTTTCACCGGGCTATGCGTTCTGGGCATCTTCATGTCCATGCAGCGCAGAAAAGCGTAATAAAAAAGCCGGCTGTGAAAAAGCCGGCGGTGCCGGCCTTCTGTAATCAGTCTTCAATTCCCTTGCGGGCCTGAACGCCCTCGTTGTAATAGTGCTTGATCTCGCGCATCTCAGTCACCAGATCAGCGGCTTCGATTATCTCATCCGGCGCGTACCGTCCGGTGAGAATCAGCTCGGTGTGAGCAGGTTTGTTTCTCATGAGCTCCAGGACTTCGTTCTTGTCCAGCAGCCCGAAGTACATGGCGCAGTTTATCTCATCCAGCACGACCATGTCGAATTCTCCGGACATGACCATCTCTTTCGCTTCAGCAAAACCATCGCTGATCATTTTCACGTAGTCCGCAGGCGGGTTATCTTCTTCAAAGACCACGCAGCTGTCGCCGTACTGGGCAAGGTCCTCTTCTGATATGCTGCCTTTCTTTGCGATGAAGAACGGCTTGCCCAGGGTCTTCCACGTTACGCCGGGCAGGGTCGGCAGTATCTTCTGCTCGCTGTAACCCAGCGCCTTCATGAACTGCACGAACGCAATCTTCTTTCCGGCGCCCGATGCTCTCATTGTGATGCCGAGAGCCGCGGTCGTCTTGCCTTTGCCGTTGCCTGTGTAAACCTGTACATATCCTTTATCGCTCATAACGAAGCCTCCTCATGGCATTATTATACTCTTAGGTCTTATTGCGGACAATCATAGAGCTTATTTAGGATGATCATTGAGCTTATTACGGACAGCCATAGGTCTTATTGCAGATTATCATAGGTCTTTGGACCTATCGTTTTCCGCGAAAAGACCTATAAAATTGCAGTGCATGGCGAAATCATAGGTCTTATTAGCCAAACTCATACGTCCAAAGACCTATTGAATTTTCGAATAAGACCTACGAGTTATCTCATAACCATCATAATCATCTTATTACCATCATAAAAGGCGGTGGAGATGATATAATATGGGAGTGACGGAGGCTATAGAGCATGATTAGCAAAACAATTAAGCTTCGCTGCATCAACTGCGGGAAGGAATTTGAGCAAGCAGTTGAGGTTAAGAGTGAAGACAAGCTTGAAAAAGAAATAGAATGGTATAAACGAAATCAAAAGCACTGTCCAAGATGCAGAATGGCCAGGATGGGTCACGGCGGAGGACAAGGAGGTAATTAATGAGTAACAGGCAGAAGAAGAGAATGTTCATACCCATGATTGTTGCGGTGCTGGTTCTGTTGTGCTGGCCAGTCAACGCCAGCGCATGCGTGTTGTTTTACGCAGGCGGAGACATGACAGATGACGGCGCGAATCTGTTCATTCGGTCAGAAGAAGTAGGTCCTGACGACAACAAAACCTATTACATATCACCTGCGGGCAAGCATGCCGAAGGCGAGGAGTATCAGGGATGTACTGATTTCACATGGACATTCACCCACGACAGCTATGAGTATACCGCGCGCTGTGATGGACTGATTGACGGCGAGTGCCCGACCTGCGAAAGCTCACATGAGCATACTCCTTACGAAGAAGCGGGAACAAACGACCACGGAGTGACGGTGAGCGCGACTCAGTCGCTGAACGCGAACAAGAAGATCCAAAAGGCAGACCCGTTTGTTGATGGCGGCATTGAAGAGTCTGAGATGGCAACAGTCCTTCTTTCAGAGGCATCAACGGCACGCGAGGGCGTCGAGCTGCTTACAGGAATATACGATAACGTCGGCGCAGGGTATGAAGGCGCCGGTGTAATGATATGCGACCAGAACGAACAGTGGTATGTGGAGAACCTTTCCGGACACGAATACATCGCGGTGCTGCTGCCGTCAGACGTTGCCTTCCTGCAGACAAACGTCTCCGTGCTGGGAAGAATTGATCTGGACGACACCGAGCATGTTATCGCTTCGGACCACCTGTTTGACGTGGCAAAAAAAGCGGGGACCTTCGTTGGGGATGAGGATGCGAACATCATCGATTACCGCGCTTCATTTAACGACTATCTGATGAAGATCGAAAATGAAGACTGGCCTGCTGAATGGAATGAACACGTTAAGGAACGTCTGGCCGCGGGGCTGAATTATCTGGAAGGCACGGAAGACTGGACAACTGAAAATGTGCTCGAAGACAACCACGGCGTCATGACGAACGTTGATGAGAACGGCAATATTACGTCGCTGCACAATTCACTTGTGCTGAAGGAGACAATGTCCCTGGACAACGCCCTTGGACTGTTCAGAGTTTATCCGGTCGGATATGAAGAAAACGTAAACACACACCTGTACCGCTTCTATCCTGAAGAGGAGCAGACCCTTGGCACAGTTGAATGGTTCGCGATGGACAACTGCCTGCACAATGTATTTGTACCGTCTTACCCGATGCTGCTTACAGACACATGGGAAGGCTACAAGGTTCAGCTGGGGGAAACCGAGATTACGGAAGAGAAGCCTGATAAAGGCGACTACTATTTGTGCGACGGGGAATACCACATCCACCCGGACGGATGGGACAAATCGTATATAGGGACGCTCAGCGCTTTGAACAACAAGCTGACTTTCGAGGATGTGAGCGAAGAGGAGATTTCCCTTACGGACTCCAATTTCCAGAGCCTGCAGGGAGAGTTTGTTTCCCGGTTTGACGAGCTGTCAAAGGTAATCAAAAGCGAGCCTTCAGTTGAAGCGCGCGAGGAGATCATGACAGAGACAGACATGGAAATGGCTTCCCAGGTCCATGATACGGCGCTGGCTCTGTACCGGTTTTATACAGATGGCGAAACATCCGAACTGATTCAGGGAGAGGAGAATGTTCAGCGTACTGATAATAGCGGCTCAGGGTTCCCGGTTGTTCCTCTCGTAGCCGGCATAATAATACTGGCCGCGGCTGTCATCGCCATATTGGCATACAGGAAGAAACGGGCCAAGTAGCCGGCCAGGCAATCAGCCAAAACCGCTTTAAGTGGCAACAGAATCTATTTGTGGTAAAATAATCCCAGGAGGAGAAGAGATATGTTTTTAAGACCAAAACAGGACATTAACGTCGGACTGGAAGCTTACAGACGCGTTCAGCACGCCAGCGGAACCAATGGCGCGGTGCTGCTGGATGTAAGAAATCCGAGCGAGCGCAAACACGGATACCTTCCGGGCAGCGTCAGCCTTCCGCTGAACAAGCTGAAGAGCGCGAGCCAGGTAATTCCGGATTTTGACACGCCTGTGTTCATCTACTGCGCCAACGGCGCGAGAGCGCAGAGAGCCGCAAAGAGACTCGCGCGCGCAGGCTACAGAAATGTCATGGGAATCGGCGGACTGGAGGGCTACCGCGGCGAGATCATCAAGGGATAGCGCATAAAGCGCGGCAGCGCAACAGTAATGTCCGAATACTTCTGGAAACAATATGAAGACCTGCCGTCCGGGCTGGGTTATATGCGCTTCAGCGCGGAGCACATAGTGACCCTGCTCATTCTTGGCGTGCTGCTTATTCTGGCTGTCAGAATTCTTGCGGCAAAAGAGTCGAGAAGGTCGGCTTCAATGAAAGTCCTGCCATGGATCATGGTGGGTCTTGAAATTTTTAAAGACACATTTCTGGCGTGCACAGGTCACTTCAGCGTGGGCTACCTGCCTTTGCATCTGTGCAGTCTCGGCGTGTTCGTGTTCATCGCGGCGTCCCTGGCGAAGACGGACAGATGGAGGATGATCTGGAGCGAAATCGCCTGCGTGCTCATAGTGCCCGCGTCAGTCGCGGCGCTGATTTTTCCTGACTGGGCGCATCTTTACCCCGTTTTTAATTTCATGAACCTGTACGGATACGTCTGGCACGGGATGCTTTTGCTTTATCCGGCGATGATGGTGAAGAGCGGCTGGTCGCACCTGAGCGTAAGGCATGCGCATTACGTATGGATATTCATGGTCGGAGCGGCGATACCGGTTTACATATTCGACAGAGCGGCGGACTGCAACTACATGTTCGTCAACTGGCCGCCGAAGGGAACGCCGCTGGAGTGGATCGCGGGAGTTACCGGCGAGAGCATGTATCTGCTGGGATATGCTGCTTTTGCGGTAATAGTGATAGGACTTATCTATGCGGGAATCGAACTGTACCACAGGGCGCGCGGCATCGGCGGCGCAGACACAGAATGACACAGACTGACATAAGACGAAAAAACAGAGCCATGCTGCTGATGGTAGTCACGGCGGTGATGTGGAGCATCGGGGGAATCTTCATCAAGCTGATCTCCTGGAACCCCTTCATGATCGCCGGCGTGCGCAGCGGTATTTCCGGAAGCATCATGGCCTTATACATGCTCGCGACGCGCACCAAATTCAAACTGAACCGCTACTCGCTGCTGGCGGGAATCGGACTGGCGTGTTCCGCGACGCTATTCACAATCGCCAACAAGCTGACGACGGCGGCCAACGCCATAGTGCTTCAGTACACAGCGCCGATTTTCATTCTCATACTGTCGGCGATTTTTTTCAAACAGAAGATGCAAAAGCAGGACGTCCTCGTCGTAGCGATAACGATGATCGGCATGGTGCTCTTCTTCCTGGACCAACTTTCTCCGGGAAACATGCTTGGGAATGTTTTCGGAATATTCGCAGGCGTTTTTCTGGCCCAGATGTTCGTGATGGTCGGACGGGGCGGCGACGATGATTCGACGAGAATGAGCGGGATACTTATCGCCCACATTCTGACGCTGCTCATTGGACTTCCGATCGGAATTCCGCTTACGACAGAAGTCGCCGGAATTGAGATACTTTATGTTATAATACTCGGTGTGTTCCAACTTGGAATTCCGTATGTGCTTTACGGTATCGCTTCGAGAGACTGCTCGCCGCTGGCGTGCTCTCTCATCGGAATGCTGGAACCGCTGCTGAACCCGGTATGGGTCGCCATATTCATCGGCGAGACGCCGGGGCCTTTTGCCCTCGTGGGCGCTGTAATAATCATAGGAACTGTAACATGGTGGTGCGTCAGGAATCGCTGACGCGGTGCGTATAAACACATGACATACTTACTTCTTTACCTCGCGGTGACTGTAATAGGCTACTTCATTGGCGCGAGGCTCAAAAAACAGAATAAGGCCTGGAAGTGGGTTGGGCCTCTCCAGACACTGGTTATCATATTTCTCGTGTTCATCATGGGCAGCAGAATCGGGGCAAGCGAGGAAATCGTCTCGTCGCTGGGGACCATCGGGCTGATTTCATTCGTGTTCACGCTCGTCATAATGTTTGTGACAGTCGTGGCGTTCACGCTGGTGCGCAGGCTGATGGGTTTCGACAGATACGGCAGAAGAGGTGTCGCAAAGGCAGCTGCGGAGGCCGCCGAAGCATCGGGCTCTGATGCAAAAGCAGACGAAGGCGAAGCTGTAAAGCCTCGCCTGAACAGCCTGACGATCATAATGGTCATATTCGTTGCCGCTGGAATTGCCGCGGGATATCTGTTCCTGCCTGAGAGCTTTGTCGCGGTGTCAGGAACGCTGCTTACAATTACTCTCTGCATGCTTCTGGTTCTCGTCGGAATAGACATTGGAACCGAGGGTACGATTGTGACGAACTTCAAAAGCGCCGGATGGCGTGTGGTCGTGTTCCCGTTCGTCTCCATAGGGGCGATGATTTTCGGAAGCATCATAGCTTCCATGTTTTTGCCTTTCAGCGTGCAGGATGGCGTTTGCATCGGATCGGGACTGGGATGGTATTCACTGGCGTCGGCGATGCTAATCGAGTACTCGGCGGAGGTCAGCGCCATCTCATTCATGCACAATGTAATCCGTGAGATAATCGGAATACTTCTCATTCCGACCTGCGCGAAGCGCCTGGGATACATCGAGTGCTACTGCCTGCCGGGCGCGTCATCCATGGACGTGTGTCTGCCTATAGTTGAAAAAGCCACCGACAGCAGTATTGCCGTCTACTCCTTCGTTAACGGCGTTGTGCTGTCAGCGGCAGTGCCTGTGCTGGTAAGCATATTCATGAGCATATAGAAAGATCAGCCTTTCGGCTGATCTTTTTTACTTGTAATACTTCTCGATGTGAGGTCTTATCAGATTCAGGATTTCGTCCCATCCGCCTTTTACCTCAAAATCCTCGAGCAGATAGCGCTTCACTATGTAGGTGATGCGTTCTTTGTAGTGGGCCATCGCACCTTCCAGGTCAAGGCCTTCTCTGATCAGAGCCCTGACGTCGTATTCTGAATAGTCCACTGTGATTGTGCACCGCTTGCGGCCGCCTTCTTCGAGGTTGTCTATTACATCCATATCAGCGAATTTCGGACGCACCTGAACGGGTCTTAGTTCAATTACTTTCATGTCTGTTGTCTTGCCTTTGCCTTATTGCTGTCTCTGTTACTTTCTCTTGAGCAATCCGTCCTTCAGATCCTTCTCAGCCTGCTGCTTGAGAGCGTAGTGCATCTTCTTGCCGGTGGCGGTCAAAGGCAGACTGTCCACGATCTTATACCATCTCGGACGCTTGTATGATGAAAGCATCGGCGTTTCGAGACAGAAGTCGAAGAGATCCTTGACGGTCAGGGTGTCATCTTTTGGAATTACGTAGGCCGCGATTGCCTGTCCTCTGGCTTCATCCGGAACAGCGGTGACCATGCAGTCGGCAACTTTATCGAATTCATTAATAGCTTCCTCGACCTGAGTAGGGTATACATTTTCGCCCGCGCTGATGATCATGTCGTCTTTACGGCCGTTGATTGTAACATATAAGCGTTCATCCCAGAAGCCCAGATCGTTAGTGTACATCCAGCCTTTGTAGAATTTCGCCTTTTGTTCTTCGTCATTCTTGTAATAACTGTAGGTTGATTTACCCGGACAGTGGAGAATGACTTCGCCGACGGTTTCATTATCCGTTGGAACCATGTCATCCGGCTCGGCCTTTCTGTCTTCGTAGACCTTTACGACGCGAACCTCATCGTCCGTGCAGCTGCCTCCGACAGCGCCGGCGTATTCAGGAAGGTCATAAGGTCTGAGGAAGGAATTCCAGAAGGTCTCCGTCGTTCCGTATCCGTTGAAAATGTTCGGCGTGAGGATTTTCAGGAAACGCTCACAGGCCGCTTTTTCAAGAGGCGCGCCCATTGTGACCAGACCTTTTAACGAGGAGAGGTCCTGCGGATCTCTTTCCTGGGTTCTTGCAAGCATTTCGAGTGAGGATGGTGAACCGGTCAGGAATGTGATCTTGTATTTCTCAACATAATTCAGAGTAACTCGCGGCGAGAACGCACGGAGTAAAACCAGGCACGCGCCGACGTAAAATGTCGGGCAGGTTCCACCGGAGTGACTGCCGCCTCTGTGGAACAGCGGCGTCATGTTCATGCAGACATCCAGACAGTTGAGAGGATAGTGCATGATTGCGTCGTGGGCAGAGAGAACTTCGTTGATGTCGTTGATTGGTACGTTCTTAGGCAGGGCGGAGGTTCCGCTGGTGCACATGCGAACGACCTCATCGTAGATGTGGTGCGGGAAGTCCTTTGCAGGAGCTTCTTCGCTGTGGTTTTTGACATAGTCCCTATAGTGGATATGACCAAGCGGCAGATCCACTCCGTCCAGATTATCGCACAGGATCCATCTGAGCGGCTTGAAAGATGAAAGTTTTTCGGCTTCGACGATATTGTCCCAAATCTCTGCGCAGTAGAGCACAACTTTCGGTTCATTGTGTTCAATCAGTTTGGCGATTTCACCTGCTGACAGTTTGTAATTTGCAAGGGTGACGATTGCGCCGACTTTTCTGGGCGCAATATAGGTGAAACAGAATTCCGGGCAGTTGTTCAGTACGGACATGACGACATCGTTCTTTCCGACCTTGTCGTCCTTCAGCGCATGGGCAAGCATGTTGCACTCCGCGTCAAGTTCTCTGTAATTCCATTCAGAGTCCGTACTCGGATCGATTAGCGCCGGTCTGTTTCCGTATCTTCTGACGTTTCTCAGGAATCCGTTCAGCCACGTGTATTCATGCTCGAACGTTTCAATAAACATCTTATCATTATATGTTCTGTTCATTTTTTCATCCTCCTGCAAAAATTATATATTAATCATACTTGTTTGTCTATTTGACATTTTGCCTTTGCGTATGTACCATTCAGTTAAGGAGAAACGTACGAAAGGAGACACAGAAAATGATGAGATTCGGCTGGTTCCAGGATCCGGACAATGTGGTTTACGCAGATGTCGATGAGTTTGCTGATCACTTCGGTAAGGAAACAGGCATTGAGAATTTCCGCCGCAAGCTGGAAGATTTCAAGGCGAATCCTACCAAGGAAGGCGTTCTGCTCAAGGGCAAAAAGCGCACCACTGTAAAACTCTTCATCCCTGATCTCACCTTTGCCGAAAAGAAGACAAGGCTTGAGATGGGTGACACAGTCTGGGTCTACATGGGAGAGTACTATCCTTGCTACTGCGTTTACTGGCCGCAGGCATAATAGCCGGTAGAATTCACGCGTTCTGCGGATGAAAAGGGAAAAGAAATGAAGGAATACTACGTAAGCTGCGACAGAATGAAAGAGCTCGAGAGAGCAACAGACGAATCCGGGCTTTCATACTATCAGATGATGGAAAACGCCGGGAACATCGCGGCTAACAGAATAAATGAGATAACCATGGCCACCCGTCAGAGGCCTCACCCGTCTGAGCGTCAGCTCACGGCCCGCATATACTGCGGCAAAGGCAACAACGGCGGCGATGGTTTTGTTGTGGCGAGACTTCTGAAGCAGAAGGGCTGGGACGTCAGCCTCGTTCTCGTGGACGGAGAGCCCCAGACGCCCGACGCCATAACAAACTACGGGCTGGCGAAGGAGCTCGGAATTCCCGTTGCGGATCTTGGTGCAAAGGCAGATCGCCCCGACGTTGTGGTCGACGCCATCTACGGTACGGGCTTCCACGGCCGTCTGAGAGAAAAGGGCGCTGCGGCAGCCGCAGAGATCGCCGATGCAAAGGCAGCAGAATCGGTTGTTTTTGCACTTGACATACCATCCGGCATGGGCGGCGACCTGACAGATGAGAGCGAACTTGATGAGCGCTGCGTAAAGGCGGATCACACTGTGACATTCCACGCGAAGAAGGCTGTTCACCTTCAGGACTTCGCGGCAAAATACTGCGGACAGGTTATAGTCGCCGACATCGGCATAGTCGATGACGAGCTGGACGCGCTGCCGAAGCAGACCGCGGCCGAGCTGGCGGAGAAGGAAGTCTACTCATTCAGCGATTTTGTTGACATCGTTGCCCAGCTGAGAGCTCCGGACGGATGCGTCTGGGACAGGGCGCAGACACACGAGACGCTTAAGAAGTACCTGAAAGAAGAATCGGGTGAAGTGCTCGAAGCAATAGACAACAAGGATGACGAAAACCTCTGTGAAGAACTGGGCGACCTGCTTTTGCAGATTGTACTGAATGCGCAGATCGGAGCGGAGGACGGCGCCTTCACAATGGACGACGTGATCCAGGGCATCTCGGAGAAGATGGTCCGCAGGCATCCGTGGGTCTTCGGGGACATGGAGATTGACAGCATCGACGAAAACGTCTCGCTGTGGGAACAGATAAAGAAGAAAGAGAAGGAATCAAAATAAACTCTTTTGATTAAAAAAATGAGGGAGTAAGCTTGTCAAAGCGCGAAAACACGAAAAAACCCTCAGTTTTTTCACCAAATCGGTGAAATTACTGAGGGTTTCTGTAATCTGAACTAATTTTTTATGGTTCCGGATTGCTGTCCGCGGTCGCGAACGGGCTGTTTGCGGCTCCTTCACCAATCTTCTTTACGTGAGTGTACAGATCCTGATAAGCGGCTTCCTGATCGGAGTCCTCAGGATTGAACTGAACGTCGGTCGGGAACAGGGCGATAAACGTCTTGCCGCAGTTCTGGCCGTGGCCCGCGACAGTATAGTCAGGGAAGTCCTCATAGGAGGTGTCTTCCGGATCAAAAGCCATGATGGTTACCAGAGTTCCACCGTATCCGTCGTCACGCGCTGACTTGAGGTAGATCTCAAGACTTGTTTCGTTGTTCTTCTCGTATCCCCATGTGTCATTGTCAGGCATCACCAGCAGGAAGTCGTTGCCGTAAAGGATTCCGTCCTTGAGCTCCGAACCATCCATAATGTCGTAATCGCTCACTGCCTCAGTTGTGGCTTCTGTCGCTTCAGTCGTAGGCTCCGCGGAGGATTCCGAAGTGCTCTTTTCATCCGAAGTCTCACCGCACGCCGCAAAGGCAACAACCATTACGGTGACAAGCCCTGCCATGAGCAGTTTTCTCAATAATTCTCTCATCTTCTACCTCCTTGTATATGTACAAGCATAAGATTTCAAATTTATACGCCTACATTATACACTTGCGAGCATCGTTTGTTCCATATAAGTTTGTTAATGTTGGGGTGTGGTTTTGCACCTTTGTTTGGTGTTGCTTTGCTTGAATAAAGGACGCAAATATGGTTTAATAAGGCAGTGAAAATACTACATTAAACCATTGTGTGAATTAATACAGGAAGGTTGACATGGACAACAGACCAAGGGCGAGAAAAACATTCAAATCCGGAGGCACGAACTCACTGAGCGGAAGCCACAGCATAGGCCACAGCGGCGGCAGCGGCGGCCACAGCGGTGGAGGCTTCGGCCACAGCAGTGGAGGCTTCGGCGGCGGTTCCGGCGGATACGGCGGAGGAACACGCAGCGGTGGCGGCGGCATGATGAAGATCATCATTGCCATCATCGTCATTCTGGCAATGGGCGGCGGAGGTGTATCCCTGGGGGGACTCGGAAATCTCTTCGGCGGACAGAGCCAGACGACGCAGCAGTATTATGACAATACGCCGCAGACCAACAACGGATGGTATACGGAGGCCAACACCGGACAGCTCAACCGCGAGGTTTCACCGGAAGCCAGAGACAAGTTCGTGAAAGTGCTGGGCGACGGCAAAGACACAGTAACCATCATGGTATACATGTGCGGTACGGACCTGGAGTCCAACGGCGGAATGGGAACCTATGATTTGCAGGAGATGCTGAACGCCGATGTATCGAAGAAGGTTAACCTGATCGTGTTCACAGGCGGCTGCAGGCAGTGGCGGAACAACGTCATCAGCAGCAGTGTAAACCAGGTTTATCAGGTTACAAACGGTAACTTCAAATGTCTCGTTCAGAACGCCGGAAACGGCTCCATGACAGATCCGGCGACGCTCAGAAGCTTCATCCAGTGGACAGCGCAGAACTTCCCGGCAAACAGGAACATGCTGATACTGTGGGATCACGGCGGCGGTTCTGCCAGCGGATTTGGATACGACCAGAAGAATTCCTATCCAAAATCCATGTCGCTGGAGAGAATAGATCAGGCGCTGAAGAATTCCAAGGTCAAGTTTGACTTCATAGGCTTCGACGCATGCCTCATGGCCACGACAGAGACAGCTCTCATGCTCAGCGACCGCGCTGACTATCTGATCAGCAGCGAGGAGACTGAACCGGGCAAAGGCTGGTATTACACTAACTGGCTGACAAACCTGTCTAAGGACACATCCATGTCGACGCTGGACATCGGCAAGACGATCGTCGACGATTTTACAACGGAAAGCGCGAAGATCAGAGGAAACCAGCAGACAACACTGTCAATCGTAGACCTGGCGGAACTCAGCCAGACTGTTCCTGATGATCTGAATGCCTTTGCGACAAAGGCGCAGAGCATTATCAAGGACGGCGATTACAAGACCATCGCGACAGCCAGAGGCGGAACAAAGGAATTCGCTGCGAGCACTGCAATCGACCAGATCGATCTGGTGCACTTCAGCGAGAGATTGGGTACAAAGGAAGCCAAGGACTTGTCGAAGGCTCTGCTGAGCGCGGTTAAATACAACAGGACGTCACCGAACGTGACGAACGCGTACGGACTTTCGATTTACTTCCCGTACAAGAGAATCGGCACGGTTGATTCCATGTCACAGACCTACGATGACTACACCAGCGCGATCAGAATGTTCGCCCAGATGCAGGCCAGCGGACAGGCAATAGGCGGCGGAACGTCATCACCGTTCAACTCGCTGTTCGGACCTGGCGCTTCCAATGGAAACAGCGGAACTATGTCAGGCGAAGCGATGAACCAGCTCATCCAGTCGCTGTTCTCAGGCAGAGGAGTTGACCGCGCGAACATCGAGGGACTCGATGATACAAACAGCAGCTTCCTGAAGGATGGAGGACTGGAGCCGATAGAAGCGGCAAGCTATGTCGCAAAGAACTGTCTGGACAAGAGCAACCTCGTATGGCAGGAGAACAGAGAAGGGCAGAAGTGCATTATGATGCCGGAAGGCCAGTGGTCGCTCGTTCAGACTGTAGACAAGTCAATGCTCTACCAGGTTGGAGAAGGTTATCTGGATCTCGGCCTTGACAACGTATTCGACTTCGACAGCGACGGCAATCTGATTCCAAATGATGAAAACTCCTGGCTGGCCCTCAACGGCAATACGGTCGCGTACTACCACACCGAGACCCTTGAGAAGGGCAACGACGAGTACAGCATCACGGGTTATGTGCCTGTACTGCTCAACGGAGAAACCGCCAATCTCTTCCTCACGTTTGACAATAAGAACGAGCAGGGCTATGTTTCCGGAGTCCAGTACACGTACGATGAGGAGGTTACCGGAGCAGAAGCGAAGATCGACACTAATCTCAAGGAAGGCGATGAGCTTACATTCACATGCGACTACTATCCGATGGGCGGCGGTGACAAGGACATCTACGAGATCGGCAAGATGAAGGTAACCGACCCTGACAGCATCGAGATAACCAACAAGGATCTGGAGCAGACCAAATCCGTGATAACCTACAGATTCACGGACATCTATGACCAGTATTACTGGACGCCGGCGCTTTAATGCAAAGGCAGTACGGCTAAAATATAATCCATTTAGTTATATTATTTGAAAGGAGCAACAATATGGATAAGTATGAATGCGGACCTTGCGGACATGTTTATGATCCTGAAGTAGGCGATCCGGATAACGGAATCGCTCCGGGAACACCTTTTGAAGAACTGCCTGACGACTGGGAATGCCCGGTCTGCGGAGTAGGAAAGGACATGTTTCAGAAGGTTGAGTAAAGAGTGACGCATGGAATAAAAGTGCGTAATCAAAAACTCCGGGGCAGCGCTCCGGAGTTTTGTTTTTTAGAGTTAGATGAAGGAGGCCACCTTGTCGCCCGTTTCCGCTGTCGTAAGCGGGGCGGCGTCGCCGGCGGCAATATCGAAGGTTCGCAGGCCTGCCTGCAGGAACGCGCGCACGGCGCTGTCGACAGCGTCTGCTTCTTCGAGGAGACCGAAGGTGTATCTGAGCATCATGCCAGCGGAGAGAATCGTAGCCAGCGGGTTGGCTTTGCCTGTTCCCGCGATGTCAGGCGCGGAACCGTGTACCGGTTCGTACATTCCGAAGTTTCCGTCGGCCAGACTCGCCGAAGGGAGCATGCCGATGGATCCCGTGATCTGGCTCGCCTCATCGGAGAGTATGTCGCCGAAGATGTTGCTCGTCACGATGACATCGAAGTGCTTCGGGTTCCTGACCAGCTGCATTGCCCCGTTGTCAACGTACATGTTGTCCAGAGCGACTTCCGGATAGTCGGCGGCGACTTCCGCGACTGTCTTTCTCCAAAGGCGCGAGCTCTCCAGAACATTGGCTTTATCTATGCTCGTCACGCGTTTGCCGCGCTTCATTGCCATGTCAAAGGCAACCTTGGCGATACGTCTGATCTCTTCTTTTGAATACTGTTCGACGTCATAGGCCGCAGGTCCCATCTCTGTTTCCTTGAAACCCTTTTCGCCAAAGTATATGCCGCCTGTCAGTTCGCGGACAACGACGATGTCCAGACCGCCGTCTATGATTTCCGGCTTGAGAGGTGAAGCGTCCGCAAGCTCATCAAAAACCATGGCGGGACGCAGATTCGCAAAGAGCCCGAGCTCCTTCCTGAGTCCCAGCAGGGCGCGCTCAGGCCTTTCGTCGCCGGGCAGATCGTCCCACTTTGGACCGCCTACAGCGCCCAGAAGAACAGCGTCTGATGCCTTTGCGATATCGACCGTCTCGTCAGGAAGACACCTTCCGGTTTCGTCGATAGCCGCTCCTCCGGCCAGCACGTATGTGTATTCAAAGGTATGTCCGAACCTCTCACCGACGGCGTCCAGGACCTTGGTCGCTTCATCAATTACTTCCGGGCCTATGCCGTCGCCTTTTACTACTGCAATTCTGTATTTCAATTTCAATTCTCCTTACTTGTCGTTCTGCTTCTCTTTTATCGAATTCATGAGCCCGCCGCTTCTGATGATATTCTGAATGAATTCAGGAAAAGCCTGAGCCTTATATGTTTCCCCCTTTGTTATGTTGGTTATGACGCCGGAGTCAAAATCCACGGAGACCTCGTCGCCGGCTTCGATGCTTTTGCTCGCCTCAGGGCATTCCAGAATCGGAAGGCCGATGTTGATTGCGTTGCGGTAGAAGATGCGCGCGAAGGTGGACGCGATGACGCAGCTAATGCCTGACGCCTTGATAGCGATAGGGGCGTGCTCTCTGGAGGAACCGCAGCCGAAGTTTTCTCCTCCGACCATGATGTCGCCGTCGCTGACTTTGCGTACGAAGTCCGTGTCGATGTCCTCCATGCAGTGGCTCGCCAGTTCCTTGTGATCCTGGGTGTTCAGGTAGCGTGCCGGGATTATTACATCCGTGTCGATGTTATTTCCGTATTTATGTACAAATCCTTTTGCGTTCATTTATAAGCTCCTTTCCGGTCTGAAGTCGTCCGGGCCCGCGATGCGCCCGGCCAGTGCCGATGCCGCTGCCACCTGAGGGCTGGCCAGATATATTTCCGAATCGACAGCGCCCATGCGGCCGACGAAGTTTCTGTTCGTAGTCGCGACGCAGCGCTCACCGCTTGCCAGAATGCCCATGTGACCGCCGAGGCACGGTCCGCAGGTCGGTGTGGAAACTACGCATCCCGCGTCGATGAATATATCGATGAATCCCGCCTTGATGCAGTCTTTGTAGACTTTCTGTGTTGCCGGAATGATGATTCCTCTGACGCCCGGCGAGATGTGTCTGCCTGCGAGTATTTCCGCGGCAGCTTTCATGTCGGAGAATCTGCCGTTGGTGCATGAACCGATGACAACCTGGTCGATTGGTATATCGCCGACTTCATCGATGGTCTTCGTGTTCTCAGGCAGGTGAGGGAAGGAGACTGTCGGGCGAATCGATGACAGGTCGATGTCGTAGACCGCCGCGTACTCCGCGTCGTCATCCGCTGCAAAGGCAGTATAATCTCTGTCTGTCCTTTCCTTTATGAACTGCTCAGTCACTTCGTCGACAGGGAATATTCCGTTCTTGCCGCCGGCTTCGATGGCCATGTTGCAGATACAGAGCCTGTCGTCCATCGACAGCGCCGCAACACCCGGACCGGTGAATTCCATTGAACGGTACAGGGCGCCGTCGACGCCTATCATTCCGATGATGCGGAGGATGACGTCCTTGCCGCTGACGCCTTCCTGAAGCGATCCGGTCAGATTGAACTTCAGAGCTTCCGGCACCTTGAACCAGGCCTGTCCTGTGGCCATTCCGGCCGCCAGATCAGTTGAGCCCACACCGGTCGAAAAAGCTCCGACCGCGCCGTACGTGCAGGTGTGTGAGTCCGCGCCGATTATTACGTCGCCGGGAGCTACAAGTCCCTTTTCAGGGAGGAGGGCGTGTTCGATGCCCATGTCGCCCACATCGTAGAAGTTGTCTATGTCGAATCTCTTCGCGAAGGCGCGGCATTTTTTGCACTGCTCAGCGCTCTTTATATCCTTGTTCGGTGTGAAGTGGTCCATGACTAGAGATATCCGGCTCTTGTCAAATACGCTGTCGAAGCCGGCTCCGTCGAACTCATTTATGGATACCGGACCCGTGATATCGTTGGCGAGAGTCATGTCCAGGCGGGCGTTGATCAGCTGTCCCGCGCTGACTGATTCAAGCCCTGCGTGGGCTGCCAGTATCTTTTGTGTCATTGTCATTCCCATGTTATGTTTATCCTTTCTGCCGGTCTAGACGGCTTCGCCTCTTGCTTCGTCTTCATCGAGGAAGTGGGTGTGCTTGTTCATTCTGTTCAGCGCGCTTACGAGAGCGTTGACTGAAGCGAGGATGATATCTGCCTGCGTGCCGACTCCCCAGTACTGATTGCCTTCCTTGTCCGCGATGCAGATATACGCTGCGGCCATGGAGTTCGAATCCGCGCTTATGGCGTGTTCTGAATATGTTATGAACTCATAGTTGCTGAAGTTGTATTCAGTCTTTCTGAGGGCGTTGCTTACCGCGTCCAGACGTCCGTTTCCTGTAGCCTTGAGGTTGTAGACTACATCATTTATGACGACTCTCATCTCTACGCCGTACGCCTCAGCTCCTTCGCTCTTTGTAGTCGGCAGATGGCTGAATGTCGCGTGGGTGATATCGAGAGGATCGAAGTAGTTGATGTACTCTTCCTTGAAGATCCTGAAGATTTCGTCCGCGGACAGCTCCTCAGCTCTCCTGTCGGATATTCCCTTCATCATGTAGCCGACTTCAGGACGCATCATCTGAGGAATGTCGAAGCCGTGGTCGCGCTTGATGAGATATGCGACGCCGCCCTTGCCGGACTGGCTGTTGATTCTGATTACATTGCCGTCGTACTTACGTCCTACGTCGTGCGGATCAATCGGCAGATACGGAACGGTCCATCTTGAAGGATCTTTTTCCTCACGCCAGTTCATGCCCTTGGCGATAGCGTCCTGATGTGAGCCCGAGAACGCTGCAAAGACAAGGGAGCCGCTGTAAGGATGGCGCGGGCTGACCTGCAGGCCTGTGAAGTGTTCGTAGGCTCCGACAACATCAGGCATGTGCGAGAAGTCAAGACCCGGGTCAACACCGTGGCTGTACATGTTCATGGCCAGGGTGACAATATCTACATTTCCGGTGCGCTCCCCGTTGCCGAAGAGGGTGCCTTCGATTCTGTCTCCGCCTGCGAGAAGTCCCAGTTCTGCCGCCGCGACAGCTGTTCCTCTGTCATTGTGCGGGTGAAGTGAAATGCATATGCTTTCTCTGTTGTGGAGATTGTTGCTTATGTATTCCACCTGGTTCGCGAATATGTGAGGCATGGACATCTCGACTGTAGCCGGCAGGTTGATGATGACCTTGTTGTCAGGCGTCGGCTCCCAGATGTCGATGACCGCGTTGCATACGTCGAGGGCGTATTCCATCTCAGTGCCGGTGAAGCTTTCAGGCGAGTACTCGTACTGGTAGTGCGTGTCCGGATGCTCGGCGGCGATCTCCTTGATCAGCGACGCTCCGTCTGTTGCGATCCTCAGTATCTCTTCCTTTGAAGCGCGGAAGACCTGCTGACGCTGAGCGTAGGAGACAGAGTTGTACAGGTGCACGACAGCGTGCTTGACGCCTTTGAGAGCCTCAAATGTCTTTTCTATGATATGTCTTCTGGACTGTGTAAGTACCTGAATCACAACATCGTCAGGAATCAGGTTGTCCTGGACCAGTCTGCGGATGAATTCATATTCCGTATCGGAGGCGGCAGGGAAGCCGACCTCGATTTCCTTGAATCCGATGCGACACAGGAATTTGAACATGTCCAGTTTTTCCTGCAGCGTCATGGGCTCGATCAGAGCCTGATTGCCGTCCCTTAGGTCAACGCTGCACCATCTCGGAGCTTCTGTTACATGATCTCTGTTGATCCATTCGAACTTTTCCTGTGGAGGCGGGTAATAGCCCGGCCTGTACTTTGTGTGATTCTGCATAGTCGCCATTTTGTTTTTCTTCCTTTCTTTTGACCTTTTGGTTTGAATGAGCGACTGCTGAAGACGTTTAGATAATAAAAAACGTCTCTTCAGCAATCATAGATTGTAAAGAGACGAAAAACTGCATTAACAGTATAATTCCGCGGTACCACTCTTCTTGCCTGTATCAGGTCCATCAACCGGAGGGACAGGCCGCTCATTTTAAGCTTCCGCTCGGGGGTGAGACACCGAAGCGCGCCTGCGGCCTTTCACCATATGGCCGCTCTCTGTTGAGACGTCGTATTTCGATTTGTTCCCGTCATGGCAGAAAAAGATTATTGAATACGTTGACAATGTTAACTCTTTAGCCTATAAAAGTCAACACTGAAAATACAAAAAGTATACAATTTTGGTACTACGCTAGTGCGGCCCCCAGTTTCCGGCAGGCCTCTTTGCCTTCTTCGTCCGGCTCCAGATGACAGATTACGAAATCGCAGGCGAGATTCGCGCCAGCTGTTTTGCAGCGGCTTTCCCAGCTGCGCATCCACTCTCCATCACCCCAGTCATAGGAACCGAAGAGCGCGATTTTCTTGCCGCTGAGAGATGCTTCACATGCCGTAAACATCGGATCGAACTCATCCTCCTCCAGAATTTCATCTCCCATTGCAGGACATCCGAACCCGACCGCGTCATAAGCGTTCATTTTGTCCGCTCCAAAACCCGCAGCAGTCAGAAGATCCACTTCTGCGCCGGCTGATATTACTCCTTCGGCGACTGCCTTCGCCATTGCTTCTGTGTTACCTGTCATACTCCAATAAACTACAGCAACTTTATTCATTGTTTTACCTCCATTCTGCGGTTTAAGCAGTAACTTGTGTTCTGACTGCCAGTTTTGCAATCGGCAGACCCCGTTCCAGACATTTGAGATAGACGCCTGTGCATTTGCTGAAACGATCGAATTGCTTTCGCGCGCGATTCACATCACCATAAACTTTCCAGTAGCCGCTGGTTTTGCTGTTTCTGCCTCTGAATTTAATAAACCCCTTTACATCTTCAGTAGGATATCCGAGAAACAGACCCACCTCGTGGGGGAATTCATCGCATTCGTGAATCCTGTCAGACAGTCTTCTGATACAGTCTTCGTGATTGGACGCGTCATAGCCGAAGCTCGCCAGAATATCCCTGGCGTCTTCCATGTTCAGGTCATTTTGCAGGCGGCCCGGCCGATATATATACAACAAAGCCCGAAGGCAGCCTCCGCAGCATTTGCCACTGTGTTTGATGTACCTCTTGTTTTTGGTCTTGTCGCAGTTTACGTGGCAGGCGATCCTGAGCACTGTGACTCTGAGTCCTTTTTCAGTCAGAATCTGATTCAGCTGCCGCACTTCAGCATCGAGCTGCGCTTCACTTACAAAAGTAGCCGTAAACATGTTTCCTGTTTTCAGCCCCGCCAAAGTCGGCGCGCAGTGTCTTACAATCAAATCTTCAGACATATATACTCCTGTTCCTGTCATATTGGGTTAGTTCAGACTAACCAAGGTTCTTAAATAAACACCCGTTGAAGTGGAAAGGGTGTGGCGAGACATATGCGGTTAGTCTTAACTAACTATCTGCAGTATAGAATACTTCCGCTTAGTTGTCAAGAACAATTCGCAACAACAATTCGCAACATCATTCACACAATCTTTGCATAATCAATCCTTTCAGCGGCAATAGTTTTGTAGTATAATGTTAGCCGTACGGAATCCGTCTAAACGGCGGACATAAATCAGCAGTTAATGTGAAAAAACATATCAATAAAAAAGGAGAATCCTGCATGAACAGAAATATCACAGATTCGATTATTTACATCGGCGCCAACGATCATGACATTGATCTGTTTGAGGGCCAGTATATTGTGCCGAACGGCATGGCATACAATTCCTACGCTGTTGTAGGCGAAAAAATCGCCATCATGGACACTATCGATAAGTCAAAGACAGACGAGTGGCTTCAGAATATAGAGGCTGCAATCAAGTGCGACGCACCGGACTATCTGGTTGTTCAGCACATGGAGCCTGACCACTCAGCGTCAATTCAGGCTTTCGTTGAGAAGTATCCGAACGCTACAGTCGTAGGAAACAAGAAGACGTTCAAGATGATCGGCCAGTTCTTCCCTGAGCTGGAGATGAAGAACACTCTGGAAGTCGAGAACGGCGACAAGCTGGATCTTGGCGGACACGAACTGAACTTCGTATTCGCTCCGATGGTTCACTGGCCAGAGGTAATGATGACATATGATCCTGTTGAAAAGATCCTCTTCTCAGCAGACGGATTCGGCAAGTTCGGCGCGCTGGACGTTGATGAGGACTGGGCTTGCGAGGCAAGACGCTACTACTTCGGAATCGTAGGAAAGTACGGACCGCAGGTTCAGACAGTGCTCAAGAAGGCGGCCGCTCTGGACATCGAAAAGATCCTGCCGCTCCACGGACCGATGCTCGAAGAGGACCTGGGATACTACATC
>CADAHK010000016.1 GCA_902787725.1 uncultured Eubacteriales bacterium
GAGCGGCCATTCTTATAAGAATGACTGGCGCTTTGCAGGCGCATGCTTCGCAGCGGAGCTGCCCGATGACCTCAGCGCATTTAACGACGGCCATCTTCTTGAGCTCTCCCTCGTACAGGACGGCATGCTCAGAAACCATGGTTTCTCCAGAGCAGTATGGGGCGGACACGAGGCAGCCGTGATCGGATGCGAACAGGGCACCTTCCTTATGGAGCCCCCCAGAGTACGCGGCGCTCAGTGGACCGTGACAAACCTTCTTCCGGTTCCCTCCAGTGATGCAGTCCTCATCGACTTCGACGGCGACGGCAAGCTCGAGCTGGGCCTGATCAGCCCCTTCCACGGCAACTCCCTCACCATCTGGCATCTCAACGAGTTCGGATATTATGTTCCCCAGTGGAAATACGGCGCTCCCGAGAAAGAGACCGAAATGCTTCACGCCACCTGGGCAGACATGATCCTCGGCAGACCCACCTGGATCGTCGGCTGGCGCAAGGGAACCAAGTGCTCCATCGCAATCACTTGGGATGCCGAAGCAGGCGACTATCGCGCTGAGACCTTCGATTCCAACACCGGTATGGCAAATGCTATGCATTTCGTCAGAAGCGACGGCAAGGAGATCGTCGTAGGTACGAACCGTGAGATCGACGAAGTTGCTTACTATGAATTTGAAGAGTAATCAGCCTGATCGCGTTCGATCTTGACGGAACACTTCTTAATGCGGCCAAAATTTTGACGCCGCGCAACAAAGCGGCACTGGAACACGCCGCCGAGAAGGGAATCCTGATCGTGCCAACTACAGGAAGCTGTGAGGAGAGCGGCGTGGCTGAAGTCATCGAACAGATACTGCAGTAGCTCAATTCAATAGGGGTGTTATTACCCAATAAGAAAACCGGCCGCAGCACTCGCTGTGGCCGGTTTTCTTATTGGGAGAGTTTACGTAAGATGAACTCAGTAAACCTTTTTTTGGTGGGACGGCCTCGGGCCGCCCCGCTTTTGTCTCCCGTAAACATTGTTTCAGTTTACAGGCTCACTCTTTTGACCGGTTTCCGATCTTTCGATCAGGCTCTTCTCTTGCGCTTGAACCATACGGTTCCTCCAAGAGCTCCACTTGCCATCATCAGCAGCAGTGCCCAAAGGGTTCCGTTTGCTTCGTCGCCGGTCTTGTTCTTCGGAGGAGGATTCTGCTCATCCTTCATGATGACCACTCCATCCTTCACGCTGCTTCCACTTACCTTTCCATATTCGTCCATAGTGAACGTTACATCCTTCGCCACTTTGTATCCATTAGGTGCGGATACTTCGTGCAGTGTGTACTTGACGCCGGTGTACAGACCTGTGATCTTGTGAGCTTCCGTCGTGGACTCCCACTCATCGCAGACTACTCCGTTGTCATCCAGCACCTGAAGCTTCGCTCCTGCAAGTCCCTTGCCGCTCTTGGCATCGACTTTCAGGATCTGCACTTCCGTGATCGTATCTTCGATCACCAGCATGCCTTCCTGGTTCACGGTTCCGGTAGATGTCACGTTGCCCTTCTCGTCGATCGTGAAGGTCGTATCGCTTGTGAGCGTGTAGCCAAGAGGCGCCACCTTCTCACGAAGGATGTACTTCACGCCGGTCTTGAGGCCGTCGATCTTGTGAGGTTCCGTTGTGGAAGTCCACTCCTCGACGACTTTTCCGTCCTCATCGATGATCTGGATCTTGGCGCCGGGCAGTTCCTTGCCAGCTCCCGTGTCGACCTTCGATACCGTGATGTGAGTCAGGTCATCCTCTACTACGAGGATTATGTTGCCTTCCTCATCCATGCTAGTCGTGCCGCTGGAGGTCACTTCGCCCTTCTCGTTGATGGTGAACTTAGTATCGGATGCGATCGTGTATCCATCCGGGGCGATTGTCTCACGCAGCGTGTACTCGATACCTGTGGGCAGGCCTTCGATGTACTTGGGCTCCTCACCGGATACCCACTCAAGCTTCTCGACTACTTTACCGTCGTTGTCCTTGATCTCTACTACGTTTCCTTCTACGTCAAGGACCTGCAGCGTTGCGCCGGGCAGTTCCTCTCCGTTTGCGATTTCTATCTTGCTGATCTTCACCTTGGTGGGCTCGTCTTCGATCAGCATTACTCCTGCATCAGTAATCTTTCCTGTGCTAGTCACAGTACCGTCTGTCGCAATCGAGAAACGGATGTCCGTTGCGATCATGTAGCCGTCCGGGGCGATGGTCTCGCGCAGGGTGTATTCAACTCCCGTGAGCAGGCCTTCGATCAGTCTGGGCTCCTTGCCGGATACCCACTTGAGTGTCACGTCGTTTCCGTTGCGGTCCTTTACGACCACTACGTTTCCTTCGCTGTCAAGGATCTGGAGGGTTGCTCCCTGCAGCTCCTCTTCGCCGCCGATCTCTACCTTGCTGATATTTACCTTCGTCATCTCGTCTTCCACGACCAGGACAGGCGTACCGTCCTTGGCTGTGGTTGTCGTGCCCGAAGATGTTACTTCGTTCTTTGTCCCGATCGTAAATTTCGTATCGCTGATAATCGTGTAGCCATCCGGAGCGACTGTCTCGCGCAGGGTGTACTCGACTCCCGTGAGCAGGCCTTCAATTACGTGATCTTCCTCAGTGGAGATCCATTCATCACGGACCTTGCCTTCGCTGTCGATGACCTGCAGCGTTGCGCCGGGCAGCTCCTTGTCACTTACGATGTCCGTCTTCCTGATATTGACCTTGGTCTTGGTGTCTTCTACAAGGAGAATGTTGTTTTCTGTTACGGTTCCCTTGGAGTCGACATTGCCTTCCGCATCCACTGTAAACTCTGTATCCGCCGCGATCGTGTAGCCTAAGGGCGCCACGGTCTCACGCAGGGTATACTTTGCTCCGGGTGTCAGGCCGTATACAATGTGTGGCTTTTTGTCGTCCGTGGAGGTCCACTCTTCGACGACTTTGCCTGTGCTGTCGATGACCTGGAGGGTCGCTCCAGCCACTTCCTCCTGGCTTGTGATGTCCACCTTGCTGATTGATACGGGTCTTCCATTGTGGGTGTTGGTCACGGTGAAGGAATAGCCGGAGAGCTTTCCATCCTCATCAGTGTTCTCTTCAAACTCATATCCTGTCGTGTAGCCGTCGACTGCGTCCTCGGCGACGGTGTAGCCGATCTCCTTGCCGTCTTTGTAGCGTGCAAGACCGGTCCAGCCGTCTGCCCAGTCATTGTCCTCGCTCAGGGTGACGGCTTCCACTCCCGCGTCCACCTTGTCCGCAAGGAGCTTCACGGTCACGTCCTCGGGGCGGATCTTATCGATGTTATCCAGGTCTTCCCAGACCTTTTCAACGTCGATGTCGATTGTTTCGGGGACATGTTTGTTGGTGATGGTGTAGGAAGTCTTGTCGCCGTTTGCGGTAACAGTCTTCTCATACTCCTCGGGTACTTCGACTTCATCGACGGTGTAGGTGATGCCTTTTCCTGCCGCCATCTTGTCGAGGTCGGACCATGTGTATGTCCAGCTTCCCTCTTTCAGTGTGACCGGTTCGCCCTTATTCACGCCGTCCGCTTTCAGCTGAACTGTAACGGAGGCAGGACGCTTGCCGTCCTGATTATTGTTATCATCCCAGACTTTCTCTACGGAGATGCTGGTCTTGCCGGGCGTGTAGCTGTTCGTAATCGTATAGACAGTCTTTGTGCTATCTGCGCTGACAGTCTTGGAATACTCGTCAGGGACTTCTGTCTCATCAACGGTATAGACGATATCAACGCCTTCCGCCTTCTTGGGAAGCTTCTCCCACTTGTATGCCCAGTTGTTGCCTTCGTTCAGGGTGACTGCGTCTCCACTGTTCTCTCCGTTTGCCTTGAGCTGGACCGTTACGGAGGCAGGACGCTTGCCGTCCTGATTGTTCTTATCTTCCCATACCTTCTTCACAGATACTTCTGTCTCGGCAGGGACATGTTTATTGGTGATTTCGAAAGAAGTCGTATTTCCGCTGACTGTCTTCTTTACACCGGTCTTTGTATAATCGCTCGGGACTGCTGTCTCGTCCACAGTATACACAATCCTCTTGCCGTCCTTCATTTCGTCAAGGCCGGACCACGTATACGCCCACTTGTTGGCTGCGTTCAGGGTTACTGCAGAACCTGCGTTTGCACCGTCTGCCTTGAGCTGTACCTGGATGCTGGCCGGGCGCACACCATCCTGGTTGTCCGCGTCATCCCAGACCTTGAGGACATCCACGCTGACCTTTCCGGGTGTGTAACTGTTGGTGATCGTATAGGATGTCTTGTTGTCATCCGCTGCGACAGCCTTTGTATAGCCGTCCGGTACAGAGACTTCGTCTACGGTGTACTCAATGGTTTTGCCATCTGCCTTCTTGGCAAGTCCTGTCCAGCTGTGCTGCCAGTTATTTGCTGCATTCAGAGTAACCGCTTCACCCTTGTTCTCGCCGTCCGCCTTCAACTGAACTTGGATTGTGGCAGGGCGCTTGCCGTCCTGGTTGTCCGCGTCATTCCAAACTTTCTCAACTGATACGCTGGTCTCTTCCGGCGTATGGCTGTTCGTGATCGTATAGGATGTCTTGCTGTTATCCGCAGCGACGGTCTTTTTGTATCCGTCCGGTACAGAGACTTCGTCTACGGTGTAAACGATGTCTGCGCCTGCCGCTTTTTTGGCAAGTCCTTCCCATGTGTAGCTCCAGGAGCCGTCCTCTGTGGGCAGTGTGACTGCCTCTCCCTTCACGACGCCGTCCGCCTTGAGCTGTACCTGAATGCTACCGGGACGAATACCGTCCTGGTCATCCGCGTCACTCCAGATCTTCTCGACCGAAACGCTGATCTCATCCTGCTTGTGGGTGTTGGTCACCTTGAAGCCATTCGTTACGTTTCCGCTATAGGATACCTGATATCCCGCAGGTACGTTGGACTCCACCACCTTGTATGTGACTACCTTGCCGTCCGCCTTCTTAGGCATGTTCGTCCATGTGTACTTCCAGCTGTTGGCAGCGTTAAGGGTCACGGGGCTTCCGACATTCTTTCCGTCTGCTGTCAGCTGCACCTGGATGCTGGCTGGACGGATGCCGTCCTGGTTGTTGTTGTCGTTCCAGATCTTCTCAACAGGAATATTGAGCACTTCCGGCGTATGGCTGTTCGTGATCGTATAAGATGTCTTACTCTCATCCGCGGCAACAGTCTTTGTATATCCATCCGGTACAGCGACTTCGTCTACTGTGTACTCGATCTCCTTGCCGCCTTCGTTCTTGGGCAGATTCTTCCATGTGTAGGTCCACTTGTTGGACTCATTCAGTGCTACTGCGTCACCTTTGGCAGTTCCGTTGGCTTTCAGCTGAACCTGAATGCTATCGGGACGAATGCCGTCCTGGTTATCCGCGTCACTCCAGACCTTCTCGACCGAAACGCTGATCGGAACGGGCCCGTGAGAGTTGGTTACTGTAAATCCTGCAGCGGCGCTTCCGGTGACGACTGCTGTGTAGCCATCCGGAACAGATACTTCCTTAACCGCATACGTGATTTCTTTGCCCGCACTATATTTGGGCAGTTTCGTCCATGTGTGCTTCCACTGGTTGGCTGCGTTCAGCGTCACCGCGCTGCCGGAGTTCTTTCCGTCTGCTGTCAGTTGGACCTGAATACTGGCCGGACGGATGCCGTCCTGATTATCGTTGTCGTTCCAGACCTTCTCGACAGGGATGCTGATTTCTTCCGGTGTATGACTGTTTGTGATCGTATAGACAGTTTTTGTGCTATCTGCGCTGACAGTCTTGGTATATCCTGCGGGCACAGAGACTTCGTCTACTGTATACTCGATTGCCTCGCCAGATTCATTCTTGGGCAGATTCTTCCATGTGTAGGTCCACTTGTTGGACTCATTCAGTGTTACTGCGTCACCTTTGGCAGTTCCGTTGGCTTTCAGCTGAACCTGAATGCTTTCGGGACGGAGGCCATCCTTGTCATTCGTGTCATTCCACACCTTGGTAACGGAAATACTTGCAGAATCCGGCGTATTTACAAATTTTGCCTCTGACTTTTTCGTAGATATGGTGCCTGTATCACCTGACTTAGATACCGTGTATCCATCCACAGTTTCTTCTTCAACTTTGTAAGTGATATCTGTGGTCAGATCTTTTGCCGTTTTTGATTCACCATGCTTCAAAGTAAACTGTGCAACACCATTAACAAAAGTCATATCTCCATATTTTCCGTTAATCGTCTTGTCACTCAGTGTTACAGTAAAGTTGAAGTTTTTATTATTGTCGCTTGTACTGCCATTCTCAACCGTCTTGCTGACTGTCAGCTCACTGACCTGACGGTTTTCAATCTTTGTTTCCCCTCCGTTGTAATCGAAGAATCTGTAAGTTGAAGTAGTAGGAAATACATCTGTTCCGAAATAGACTTTCTGTTTAGCTGCTTCATCTGTCTCGTCCTCTGACTTTAAGACGAAATAATAAGTAAAATCATTACCAAACAGATCTTTGTTTGAATATCCTTCAGGCGCTTTTGTCTCTGTGAGTCTGTACAAGACATCGGTTTCCATTGTCTCGCAGTCCAGCCTAAAGTTTCCTTCTTCGCCTGTCGTTTGTTCGCTAACTTTGCTCCAGTTGCTGCCGTTATACTTCTCCAGCACAAATGTTGCATTCGGAAGTTTAAGATTATCTTTACCGCTTTGGACCTTTACGAAGTTTAATGTACGCTGATCCGCATGAGCGTCAAACGTAACATCTCTCAATGTATTATCTGTTTTAGATTTGTATCCTTCCAATTCAGCATAATTTGTTATTTTCGTTTTCCCATCTACAATCTTATCTTTATTGATCTTGTAGACGTAAGAAAGGACATATGCTGTCGAGTCTTTTAGCGTTACAGTCAGCGTCTTTGCTTTTTCGTTATAATCGGAAGACCACTCATCATTTGGAACAATGGCCCCCTTTCCGTCTTTCGCATCCTTATCATAATAGCGAAGTTCGAGCATATTATACTGGAACTCAGCAATATTCGAACTGTCAACAAGTTTATCTACCAGAGTAATTTCATCTGATTCTGGATTAAGATCTTTTACCGGTTCTTCTGTATTGATTTTTATGTCATACCCTACAAATTTCTGATAAGACCCGGCCTCGTACCACTGGTATCCTGTCTTTTCCAGAATCTTGGTCTCTCTTTCGACATCTGTGCTGCTTTCAGCTTTAAAGCCTCTTTCATCAACAAATTCATTAGTGTAGACCTTTTTATTATGTGTTGAATCCTGCCAATACTCATCCTCGTCAATCCTGACATGATAAGTAATATAGACATACTTACATCCGTTATAATCTCTCGGTTTAAATGTAAATGTAAGTTTTCCGTTTGCATCCTCAGAATCATCAACGGTATAGTAAGGCTTCATTTTATCGGCACTAACCATCAAGCCTTTCCCGTTGCCTTTATCGTCCATGTCTGCATATACCGTCACTGTTGCAGATCCGGGCACATAAGTACCATACCCGCCTGAATAACCTTCTGCGTACCCTCGCTGGTCAACAAATGTCGTTTCAGTGTTGTTGTTGATTAAGCCAACATCTAATGTAACATAGTAGATAATATCCTGCCTACCCTCTTCATTTATTTCCGTAGCTCTTGAGCTTTTACTCAAGTAATGTGTTACCTGCCAGGTATGGTATGCAGAATCCTCAGCACCTCCTGCCACTGTTGTCCCAATGGCATTGATCACTCTGAATAATCCGCCGCTATTAATGAGTTCATAGAGTTCTGAACTGCCGCTGTAATCCACATAGGTATTGTATGTGTGATTTCCATAACTTAACGTGCAGTTCAAGATGTCGACATCCTGATTGGCGGTAATATCGATCTTAAACTTTACAATTCTTGTTGTTGTATCATCCTTATTTGAACAAATATCGATGGCATTTCCATCTTCATCATATCCTGTCAGCTTGAACGTAAATACATTGCTGTCAACTGCCTCATCCGCGTTGCCTGTCTCATGGAAAACACATCTGGCTCCGTTACTGTCCGAAACAAATATGTAATAGCCGTCATTGTTCATCACTCTCAGGGCTTTATCAAATGCACTATTTATCTGACTGCAAGTTGTATAATGTTGAGCGCCATCCACTTCAACTGTGTCAGCTATCGTTTCAGATGATACCGTTACCGGCTTTCCATTCTCATCAACACACAGCACCACCTTGCCAAGCGTATCCTCATAAGACACAGTTGACCCCGCAGTCATTGTCGCAGGCATTTGCAGGCTCTTCAAAGCCCAGCTCATTGTAAGAGTTTTATTTGTATTATCCTGTTTTACATTTCCGCTGGTTACTTTGTTCGTTTCATTTGTAGGTTTTCCAACAACAAATGACTGTGCATCTTTATAAAGGACCATACCATTACCAAATTCGGCATTGTTCTTTATTGTTGCGCCATCTTTTGCACTAAGCGCGCTCGCATAGTAAGTAATCAAGAACTGCTGCTTCAATTCCGCTGCTGTCCAATCACTAGTAGTAAACTTATAAGAGAAAGATGACTTATCCGCCAGGCTTGAAATGGGTATATTAACTGTCTTTCCAGTATAACTGTTTGTAACACTAATACTGGTACCCGAAAGCTTAAGTCCCTCGGACATTGTGTCCTTGAATGTATAATTCGCAATATTCCATTTGTTCGGGTTTACAGCAACACTGAACTTATAGACCAATCTCCCTGCATCATAAAGAGACCCCGTCTTCTTCATTTCCGGCTTAATCGTCAGTGTTTTAGTTACGTCAGAGCTATCAGGGACACTAACCGCATGTGCTTTATTTGTGATCGTCACTCCGCTGTTCTGAGAATGCGTCGAAGGAGTAAACTCCTTCTTGATCATTTTGATCTCAACGTCATATTTTAATTGATACTTTTCCTTCGCTTTCAGCGCCGGAAGTCTCATTATTCTGATATTCGGCGGAGCCCATGACCCCGTATCTATCAATTCAAATTTGGTAATCTGTGTTGTTTTGCCTTTAGCATCTATGTGCCATACTGTCGGATTGCTGTATGTATATTCGTAAACAGATTCATTGGGATTTGTTATTACATCTCCAAAGCTTACAACATCGGCTGTTCCTCTGACTGTAGATGCGGTGATAGTGTAAGACGTTTTATATGATCCGGTCGCAGTATCATAAATAATATCTGTATTCGTTTTGGAACAGCTAATATCATGTGTAATCGGTTGATCGATCTTAATCACATATGTTCCTCCAGAGCCTGGAAATGTGATTTTACCATCAGGCGTCGCTCCAGCATCGACGGTTCCATCAAGAGAAAATGATCCGTTTATAGCATATCCAGTAGCAAACGCATTATTAAATGTAATTGTCACATGGCCTGTCGTAGTTACATCCATCGATCCAACAACAACACCATTTGTATTCTTAACAGGGATTTCCTCATGGTTCTCGTCAATCTTAAATCCATCCGGCAGCTGATACTCCACTACCCTTGAACTTGCTGTTATTACTCCTTGCGGTATCTTGTAAATAGCATTTACTCTGACAGGCTCTTTATCTTTTAAAGGACTTTTATCCTTGTCATAGGCTACCCAAGGACCCGTGCCATTAACTTTATGCAAGATTTCAATACCACCTTCAGGAATGTATGGTGTCAAATCGATTGGTGCGGCATACTTTTCTTCTTTGTCCACAGGCTCCACTACCGGTGCGACCTCAACTGAAGTTTCACCCGCTGCAGACGCCTCGGTAGGTTCTACTTCCGATGCGACTTCAGCAGAAGTTACGCCTGCTGTAGACGCCTCGGTGATTTCTGTTCCCGATGCGGTTTCTTCCGTTCCATCAGAAACAGACGCCCCTTCCGAAGTCCCCTCCGTAATGGTCGTCTCGTTATCGCCTTCATTCTCAGTTCCATCTGTCTTTGTCTTTGCCGGCAACGTTTCCTCTGTTTCGCCGGTTACCGGTTCAACTTCCGTCGGTTCCTCAACAGCGGCAACTTCATTTGTTGCACCTGTCGGAGCCTCCGCAGCCAGCGCTCCGGATGGAAGCAATGACACCAGCATGACCATGAGCATGATCACGCTTATCATTTTCCTACATTTACGCATAAACTCTCCCTTCCTCTCTTTACAAGATTTGTTTAATGAGGTTATCTATTACGGCGCTCCGCGCCAAAACTGCCTTGTGCAGTATTGTTTTTGATACCAATCGGACTAACTGTTACATAGCCCTGCTCCAATCCCTATTCGGCTAACTGCACCATGGGATTGTGGACGACGAGTCTGCCGCCCTTCTTTTCCACATCAAACTGGAAAGGATGTCCCTTCGCCCATTCGGGATCCTGTTCCGCTCTTTTCTTCCAAATGCTGTAGCCTTCCAGAAAGCTGTCGTATACCAGCTCTTCTGCCTTCTTTCTGGCTTCGATCGCCTCGTCGCGGCTTTCATAGGTCCCCAGATAGATGATTTTTTTCTTAAATCCTATGGACACGGTGTATTTCCCGCTCTTCCGTTTGTAAACCCCTTTACAGCCGCTCTTGTTGTCGGTCCGTATTTTCCGGTCCTTTAACCATTCGACACAGGTTCCGTCTACCAGTTCCATTCGCTCCAGAAGGTTTTTCTGACTTTCTTCCTTGAGACATCCGCAGCTTTTGTTGTTGCCGGACACCAGTCCGAAGTACATCACATTGACCTCTTTGCCGCAGTCACAACGGCATCTCCATACTGATGCGCCGTAACCTTCTTTAACTTCTGAAACCGCGTTTAGGACAACAAGTTTTCCAAACCTGCTGCCCGTAAGATCTCTTTTCTTTATGAGCATTTTTCTGTTCCCCACCTTCTGCTCAGGCGTAAAAACGTATACGTTTTTGTTTTTTTTTTCGTTTTCGGAATGTTTTGATTATTTGTCAGTTTCAGAGATGTACCGGAAGTGGTTGGTCGAAAAAAGTATCAAAGAAGCGAAAATTCTTTAAGATTCTAAATAATTATTGACAAACTTCTTATAAATGTTACGATTATTTAGTACCATTTTAATGTTCAACAAAGTATACTTTTTTAGTTCATAATTAGTCCCATGCACACAAAAAAAGGACTTCCGCGCCGATCCCTCGGCACGAAAGTCCTTTGTCTCATTTATTGATCAGCAGGCCCGGCGGGCTGCTCCTAAGCTTCTCAGGTCAGGTTCAATACCCGAACATCACCTCTCCGTCCGCGCCCACATAGAAGGCGACCGGGTCTGTCATGTAATAGTCTCCATAGACGTCATCTATGCAGAACGAATACAGGTACTCGCCCTCATAAAGCGGCGAATAATCAACCCTGAGCTTTCCTTCCACATCATATTCCTCTCCGTAGTGCACGCTTTCCTCTTCATCCCAGTCGTAGCTGTAATACATGGGGACGATCGTGTCGCCGGTCCCTATTTTGACAATGTTTCTGGAAGAGATGCCGTTATTGCCGATGCCGTCCCAGGCACCTTCCACCGTCGTCGCTCCGTCGTATGTCTGGCGGATCCTCAGGTTGGTCTCCTCGTCGTTGAGGAGGATCGGCGAGCTGTAGATGATATAGTCATCCGTCGTATCGACGATGTAGGTCGCCAGGTTCTGTCCGTCCGGCAGGGAGAGCCAGTATCCGTCAAACGCGTCGGCAAAATATCCCTCGTCCCAGTCCGCCTCCAGGTCATAGGTCTCTCCGATCTCTATGTATCCTTCGCCGTCGTCTGTCAGGGTGTATACGTATGCGATCACATCCGCAGTGTTCTCATATCCCTCGTCATCCAGGATAAAATAGTATATTCCGTCCTCGTCGACCTGAGGCTCCTCGTAGAACGTGATGTACGGGCTCTGCCCCGTCTCTCCGCTGTCTCCGAGATAGGACCAGTACTCGCCGTCATCTTCCTCGTACTCGTAATCGCCTTCTTCGTCCTCGTCGTAGTCCGTGAGCCAGGACCAGAAGCCGCCGGGGAACCACGTGTCATCATCGTATTCGTAGTCCTCGCCCGCGCTGACAAAACCCTGCGTCCTCTTATCCACATAGGAAAGGTAGTAAGGGCTCAGGCAGACGCTCTCAAAGGTCTTGAGTTCCTCCTGTGTCTGCACTTCCAACGGATAATAGATAGCCAGCCCCGAAACATTCGGGTGGTCCGAGCCGTGCACGGAATAGATCACGCAGTCCCTCAGCGCCGCGAGCGCCTCCGCGCTGCCCGTCGTATAATCCGCGCAAGCTGTCAAAAGACCGCCGTAATCCACCATATTGGTGTATCCTTCCGACTTGTTGTTGCCTCCGAAGTTGTCAATCTTCTTGATCTTCTTGGACATCGCGGAGAATGTCACGGAGTTTGCAGCCGAGTCGTACATGCTCTTAGCGAAGGTGTTGAAGCTCTCCACCATTTTGTCCACTTTGCTCAGGTCAATGACGGACATTGTCGCGATCTCGCTGTCACCTTGCTTCTTGCAGCTCGCAAGGTAACTGTCGGACACTATTTTGCCAAGCTCCGCGCCGTCTGCGTTCGGATTGCGCGCCAGATAGTTTCCGATATCGGTGTAATCCCATCCGCCTCCGGGCTCCATCTCCTCGGAGCCGTACATATATCTTGCGTAAGAGGCCGCGATGTTGGCCATTTCCGCGGTTCCCATCAGGCAGGCGTCCATCCCGACGAACTCAAACTTGTCGGTCATGGTCTTGTACACGCTAAGGAGCGCCGCGTCAATCTCGCGCAGCGTCAGGCACTCTTCCTCATATTCGTCGTAGCAGACACCTTCGATGCTGCCGCCGCCGTGGTCCCACAGGACGACGCCCATCTTCTCAGCCGCGAAATTCCTGACGCCCCACTTGAGAAAGTCAGCCAGCGTTGAGGACTTGCCCATACTGACGCGCTCTTCCTCTTCGACCTTGATCAGCTTGCCTCCCTCAATGACAAAGCGCTGGTTCATGTCCTCGTCCATATCCCCGTTATGCCAGAACGTCGTCCCGCCGGTCTGGATAACAAATCGGATCCGGTCATCCGCGGCTGCCGCCTTCATCTCCTTGATGTCATCGGTGGCGCTTCCTCCCCTGAACATCGGAGATTCCAAGTCCGTTCCGCACAGATAGACAAAGATCGTCCAGCTTCCTTTCTCGCCCATTGTGGCGGAAGTCTCCTGCTCCGGCCTGCGGATCAGCATCTTGCCGGTGGCCTTGTCGACCTGCATAAAGAGGCCCTTGGATTCTTTCGACTCCTTGGAATTACCGGCAGTAGTTCCGTTATCTGCGTCATCGTTTTCGCCCGGCACGGACTCGCTGACTTCCTGCCCGTCATCGGAGCAGCCGGTCAGACCGATTGTGCCGACAAGCAGTGTGGCGATCATCAACCATATCATCAAACGTCTCATAAGTGGGTCCTTTTCTGACTTCAGGCGCCTGCCCTTTCGAACAGAATGAATATATACCTTACTTAAATACTGTACACTTCCCCCGCTCCGCAAATCCTCCGGATCTTCCCGTCAGCGATCCGATAGGCTTCTCCGCGGATTTCCTTCCTGTCTTTGGTCTGCAGCACATAACTGCCGTCCACGATCGCATAGAAAACCCTGCCGGTGCTGTCCGGATAAGTGATCTCCTCAAAGAGCCGCAGCCCATCGACATAGTCATCCTTCACCGCCTGATAGTGCGGCAAAACATTGACATCCGTAAGCCCCAGCCCCCGAATGAACTTCTGATAAGACGACTCTGTCGCTTCACCGGGCATCTCAGGCTGCGCATAGACTACATCCGCGCAGTTCATGCTTCCCGCGCTGATCCCCATCACAATTCCGTCCCAGCCCTGCAAGGCTTCCCGCAATCCGATCTCATCGAAAAACTTCTTCTGCGTAGGCACATGCCCGCCTCCGAGGATCACCATGTCATAAGAGAGAAGCCGGGAGATCACTGTTTTGCCGCCGCGGCGGTCACAGATATCCATGCATTTTACTGAAAGGCCGGTCTCTCTGAATATTCTCTCAAAATCCGCCCTCATCCGGTCATTTATGTCATATTCATCCGGAAAGGCAGAGACGAGAAGGCAGCGGGAATCC
>CADAHK010000017.1 GCA_902787725.1 uncultured Eubacteriales bacterium
AGGTCTTCCGCCTTTGTCTGCTGTTCGCTTTTTGTCAGCTCCTGATTGTCGTTCCGCCAGGCGTAGCAGTACTTCAGACCTGCGTTGCTGAAGTCCTTGAACTGTTCCTCCGTCACGAGCGAAACGCTGAAATTAGTGGCGTCGAACATCATGTCTGAATTGTTTTTGAAGAGCGCGCTGTAATCGGACAGGGCTACAGTACCGACGACTTTGAGGTTCTTCCCCTCAATTGTCATCATGTCGCCTACATCGATTATGTTGTTCTCCGCGAACAGCCTGTCGATGACGATTTCGCCTTCCCTCTTAGGAAGCCGCCCCTCCATCACGTCGGCTAGATTCATCTCCTTGCGTATTTTGTAGAGGCGAACCGTCCGGTCGTTGTCCGTCACTTTGTCCTTGTAGAACATCTCGCAAAGCTTCACGTCTTCCTCTTCGATGTTTTCAATGGCCTTGCTCGTGAGTTTTAATGATGTAATGAAATGACCGTTCTCAATCTTGTATTTGGAAAAGCTGTCGTTGTAAGTTTTGATCATGCTCCCGTCGGCCACTAGAAATCCGGATACGAAACCAATGGTCAGCGCTAGGAACAAAAACAGCACAACATACTTCCCCTTGTCTTTTCTCAGTTCCCGGGGGATCCGCTTCATAAGTGGATTTCTGCGGCGGACGTTACCGCCGTGTTTGTTGCTTTTGCCGTTGCTTCTCATGTATGTCGTTACCACTCCAGCTCTGCTGCCGGCGTCTTCGTTTCGTTCCGGTAATTTTCTCTGACCTGCCCGTCGTGAAGCATGATTACTCTGTCCGCCATCTGCTTGAGGGCGTCGTTGTGGGTCACGAGGATGACAGTGCTCCCGTACTTGCGGTTGACCGTCTCGATCAGGTTGAGAATCTCTTTTGATGTGTTGTAATCCAGGGCGCCCGTCGGCTCATCGCAAAGCAGAATGTCCGGGTTCTTGACGATTGCTCTGCCTATGGCCGTCCGCTGCTGCTGCCCGCCGGAGATCTGATTCGGCGTCTTGTCTCTGTGCTCCCACAGGCCAAGCGTTCTGATGAGGTCTTCCAAAGGCAGCGGCTCGTCGCTAAGGTACGCGCCTACTTCGATGTTTTCCTTGACCGTAAGATTTGGTATTAGATTGTATGACTGAAAGACGAATCCCAGATGATCTCTCCTGTATTCGGATAGATCTTTATCTGTCATTCGCTCAATTGTGTGATCGCCGATGGTGACGCTGCCGCTGTCCGCAGTATCGATGCCGCCGATGATGTTGAGCAGCGTGGACTTGCCGGAGCCGGAAGGTCCCAGAAGAACGCAGATCTCTCCTGCTTTCAGTTCAAAGGATATTCCTCTCAGCACTCTCTGCCGGCTGTCGCCTTCGCCGTAAGATTTTCTGATGTCCTTGAGTTCCAGATTCATGATGTCGTTCCTTTCACGTCTTTTCTGAATCTCTCCTGTTCTGTGGTTAGTTTAATCTAACTAACCACAGAAAGTGTACCACTTTTCCTCGCCTGTGGCAAGGTTTCCGCATCAAAAAGAGGACCTCGCAAGGTCCTCTCTATATTCGCTCCCCTTTTATCCGTTGAGCTCCGCGAACAGTTTCCTGTTGCTGCTGTGAAGTTTTGTGAACACGCTGTAGTTGCGATTGTAGGCCGCGCGGCCTTCGTCTCCCGCGCTTCCCGGCAGGTAAACTGCCGCTGGTTTGATGACTCCGGAAATCTCCTCTATGCTTGCGATTGCCCCCGCGCCGACGGCCGCGGTGAGGGCTGCCCCCACGGAGCCTACGTTCTGCGGCTGATCCGGTACTTCCACCGCCCGGCCCAGAATGTCCGCAAGAATCTGCGATGTAACCGGCGACAGCGCTCCGCCTCCGCAGAAGCGTATCGTATCCGACGCCTTTACTTTTTTCTCCTCGCATTCCAGCATCCAGCGGAGATGATAGCATACCCCTTCAACAACAGCGCGTATCATCTCGGTCTTTCCTGTATCAAGGGATATGTTGAAGAACATGCCCCCTGCCTTTGGATCTTCAAAGGGACAGCGGTTGCCGTGAAGCCACGGTGCGAAGATCACTCCGCCCGCTCCGGGCTCGCTCTGTGCCACCACCTCTGACATGTAGTCGTAGAGGCTCGTGTATACGTGCTCCATGCTGCCGGTTATGTCCTTTTTCTCCATATAGATTCCAATCTCATCGAGAGCCAGGTGGTCCTTCACCCATTCCAGGCTTTTGCCGGCCGTCTCCATCTCGGCGAAGTAGTTGTACAGTCCCGGCTGCGCTCCCACGGCCGCCGCGATCATGTTCGCCGTATCGACCACCTGCTTGTCCGTGATGGTCGCGACCCATCCGGAAGTCCCGCAGTAGATGTGGGTGTCGCCGGTCTTTACGCATCCCGCACCGATGCCGATGAGCGCCGCGTCTCCGCCTCCGCCGTAGACAGGGGTGCCTTCAGCAAGTCCCAGCTCGGCTGCCTGCTCCGCCCGCAGCGGACCGACCTGATCCGTCGTTTTTATTATCTCCGGAAGGTGATTCATATCCACACCGAACATCCGGCACAGGTCCTCGTTCCAGCAGCGCTTCCCGTTTCTCGTCTCCATGAGGAACGTCGAAAACGCGCTGTCCTCGGTCATGATCATCCTGCCTGTGCACCGACTGATGAGATACTCTTTAACATCGAGCCACTTGTACGCCCGTGCAAAAGCATCAGGCTCTTCTTCCTTCACCCACAGGTATTTCCACATTGGGTCCTTGACGCTGGCTGAAACAGCGCCCGTAGCGTGCAGGGATTTCAAAAGCTTCACGGCGTTCATGCCGGCGATTTTGAAGCCGCTGCCGATGCCCTCTTCCATCTGCTTTGACGCCCGCTGATCCATGTAGCTCATTGGATGTCTGACGGGCACGCCTTCCCGGTCAACGAGAACCAGCCCCTGCATCTGTGAACAGAAAGAGATTCCCTTGATTTCAGAAGGGTCGATAGCGGCGGAAGCCAGCATCTCCCGGGTGCTCCGGCACATGGCGTCCCACCACTCGTCTGCGTGCTGCTCGGCGCCTCCGTTCGGTAAGGTGTAGAGCCCGTATCCGCACGATGCGCTTCCAACCATCTTTATTTCATTGCTTACGTCAAAGAGACACGTCTTGACGCCTGTTGTTCCGATATCGTATGCGAGTATAAGCAATTCTCTCACTCCTTTATCCGCGGTCTCAATATTCTCCCTTGTACCCCAGTCCGTTCAGAATGAACCGGACCATCTGCTCGCCCAGTTTCTTTTCTCCGGACGCTAGTCTTTTGCCGCAGTAGATATTCATCCTCTCCTTATAGTAGCTGCAGCTGTATGCGTAGTGAAGCATCATCATCAGGTTGTCGAAGAAGAACGCCCCGGCTCCGGGATCCAGCTCCGCGTCGATAAGGCCCTCTTTCTGCGCTTTGCGAATCGTGTCCTTATACGCTTTGGCGGACGGACGCTCGATGATCTCCGCCAGCTGTTTTACCTGAGAAGCGTCATCGCTCGTCGTGATCTGATGGTACATGCGGAAGTACTCAGGCCGCTCACGGCAGGCCGTCTGCGTCTGACGTACCAGAACGCGAATCATTTCCGGAAGGTCCCTGCCTTCACCGCCGGCGCGGCTCAAAGCCTCGTCCAGATAGTCTATGCTTTTGCTGACGCACGCCCGGAACAGTTCTTCCTTGTCCGCGTAGTACTTGTAAATGACGCCGACGCTGACGCCCGCGTTCCTTGCGATGGTGCTGAGACCTGCTCCCTTGTAGCCCTTCTCAGCAAACTCGAGGACGGCTTTGTCAATGATCTGGGCCTGCTGCGACTCAGTCAGTTTCTTCAGCATGTCCTTCGTCCTTTCGCTTCGAATATTTTTCCACGTAGAATGAGTGCTCCAGGTCAGCGCTGGACTTGTCCACCGGCTTCAGACCCTTTTTAAGAGCGAGCATCGCGGCCTGGCAGTTCTTTTCAAGAACGATTGCCGCCGCCTCTGCCTCGTCTTCATCCATCGCCATGATAATAGCCCCGTCATTTTTGATAAGCGCCGATCCGCCCTTCTCCGCCATGGATTTGAGAGCCGCACGGTCGTTTGGTTCGATGCACTTTACCCTTCGACCGCTGATCTGGGCCTGATCGTCCAGATACGCTTTGACATCCTTGCCCCTCTCGCTCATGCGCATGATGAACGGAGTCCTGACGTGCTTCATGTATCCCTTGTCTATTTCACCCTCAATTGTCTGGCCGGATTCCGTCGGCATTTTGCATCCGCAGCGAATCTCGAATATCCTGCCGCAGACTTCCTCCAGAGCGTACGCCGCCTTGAAAGCCTCTTCATAATCTGCGCCGAAGCAAAGAGCTCCGTGACTCTTCATGAGCACAGCCTTTGAATCAGGATTTCTGCGTATGGCTCTCCTGACATTCGCCGCGAGAGGCGGTGTCGATGAGAGTCCGTAGTTTGCCGTAGGAATCGTTGGCCCCAGCAGAGCGCGCTGCTCTGCGGTCGTGATTCTGTCCGCCCTTAGATTTCCGTTGGTGGCTGTAAGTGAAAAGATCTCGCCCAGCACGCTAACGGCTGAAGCGTTTGGCTGATGAGTGTGAACTACAAAATCCACATCCTTTTTCAGCTTGTAGACCGATGCGTGAATCTCCTTCTCGCTTGAAGGTTTCACGTCTCCTTCATACGAAAGATCCGCTATTCTCACTGTCACAAGATCTTTCGCCTCGAGGGTTTCATAGGCTCTGCCGCTCGGCGTGATCAGGAAGTAGTCTCTTGAAAGGCGGATACTGACGTTTCCCCACGTCCTGGCGATCAGTCCGCTTTTTACCAGCTCCCTGCAGGCCCTGAGCAGTATTTCCTCAGCCTGTTTCTTCTGATATATCATGTTACCCCTCCAGTTTTCCGCACTTTGAGAATACGCGGTCGAATCTGCTGATGAGATCGTCGATCATCGCTTCGTCGTACGCCGCGCTCGTGTACAGTCTGGAACCAGCGAGCGTTACGATGCCTTCAGCCATGTATGCCGCACCCATGTGTTCCATCTCAATCTGACGTCTGCCGGTCTCCTTGAGAACCTTCGGCAGCTGCCACGGCTTGCTCCAATCGATGGCGTAATGCATGGTGCCTACCGTATCAACATGGCATATGGAGCCCTGATTGAAAATGACGAACGGCAGATTGTACTTGGCCGCTGACGCCTTCAGTCCTTCCATGAGTCTGTCGGCCATGCGTCCCGCCTTCTCGCAGGCGCCTGTCTCCGCGATTTCCTTTATGGTGTGGTAACCCGCGCAGCATGAAATCGGCGTCGCTGCCATCGTTCCGCCGCAGAGGGCTTTCTTTATTTTCTTTCCGGACGAGTCGAGTCCGGCTCCCAGATGCTGCATGCAGTCCATGTGTCCTCCGATGCCGCCCGCTCCCGGATAGCCGCCTGCGATTACCTTGCCGAATATGGTCAGGTCGGGATCTATTCCGAAGTACTCCTGTGCTCCGCCCGTTCCGATTCTGAATCCCGTGACGACTTCGTCAAATATGAGGAGTGCTCCGTATGCGTGAGCCAATTCCTCGACGCCTCTGACGAACTCTTTGGAAATCGGCCAGGTGCCGCTCTCCGGTCCGACCGGTTCCAGATATACGGCTGCGGTTCCTCCGTCTATCTTGTGTCTCTTTAGTTTCTTCTCCAGGTCATCCAGATCTCCCGGGAAGAATTCATCTGTATGTCCGAACACATATCCAGGAATGCCTCTGGACTGGAGTCCCTTTGTCCCCGGGATTCTTATTCCGTAAGCAAGCTGGTCTGACCAGCCGTGATAGGCTCCTCCCATCTTCAGTATGTTCTTGTTCTTTGTCTTAAGTCTGGCGACTCTTGCCGCGCACATTGCTGCCTCTGTTCCTGAACCGAGCATTCTGAACATCTCGACCGACGGCACCAGTTCCGTAATCAGCTTCGCCAGCTTTTCTTCATATTCATGAAACAGTCCTGTCGACGGTCCGCAGGTGTTCAGCAGATCGATGACCTTTTCCCTTACGCTCTGAGGGTTTGATCCCAGAACTGTAGGACCTCCCGCCTGGAGCAGATCGTAGTACTCGTTTCCGTCAATGTCCCACAGTTTAGCGCCCTCTGCTTTTGTTATGACCATCGGGAACGGATAGTTGAAGGCCAGGTTGTGCTGCACGCCGCCGGGAATGACCTTCTTCGCCTCCTCGATGCGCGTCTTCGAACCCTGACACTTCTTTTCGAAGTACTCCTCTTCGTACTCCTTCAGCGCTTCAGGCTTAACCCCGTAGATCGGTCCGTCCTTCAGCGCGTCCAGCTGTTCGCAGACCGCTTCCGCGTCCGGATACTCGTTGATTGCAAAACCATCATATGCCATTATCATTTCCTCCTTAGCATCTATATTAATGATACTGTTTCAAAAAAGTTCAGCGAAAACAAAACTCGTGAATATATATTCACGAGTTCATTTTACACTTGTTATTCATATGTGTCAATTCATTTGAATGGGTCATAAGGTCCCGTCGTGTCTCCTTGTGTTTGCGGTAATCAGGGTGTTGCCCATGTCCGTGATGCCGGCTCCCGTATTAGGATTTATGGCAGAGTAACCGACGTCGCAGGCAAATATCGCTATCAGGATCGACGCTCCTATGGCCATTATCCTCGGCGGGATTTTCATCAGCAGTATGTCCAGCGCCGGCGCCAGCATATAGATGGCCATGAGCCCCAGTACGCCGAATGCGACCAGTCCCTCAAGACATATCCGCCCGTCGAGATTCAGGAAGTAGCCGGAGTAATCCCACCATCTCATTCCGTAGATTGCTTCCAGCGCCCAGGATGTGAAATATTCGATGCATCCGCATAGGACAACAATGGCGAAGAATTCCACAAGCGGCCGCTTCCGCAGGCTGCTCAGCACAACGATAATCATCGCTCCGCCCACGCCGTAAATCGGCACCCACGGGCCGTGCAGCGTTCCGCGGTTATAGAATTCCCCGGTCTGGATCAGGAAGACGAACACCTCCCAAAGCCAGCCGATAAACGCGAACAGCAGGAACATGACTATCAGGTTCCAGATAGTGTAGCAACGCAGGAAATTGATCTGATGGCCGATCTTGCGGTTATCTTCGCTGTTTCTTGGGTCCAGCCGGCCCGGATATGCTTCACCGTGCATGGCCGCCCAGTCTTCCTGCATGCGGTATTCGCGGTTTTCCTGTCTCTGATATGTTTTCTTGTTTTCGGAAGATCCGACCCATATTGCCAGCTTCTCCGCAAAAAACTTCCGTGCCCCCGTCAGCTGAATCCGGTTCTCCTTCAGCCAGGCCCTCTCCCTGGCGACGTCACCATAAACCTCTTCCAGCAATTCCGGATCGGCCTTGGTGAAAAGCACGGGGTCATCCAGCATCTCCGCGCCTTCAACATAAGCCTCCTTGGCTAACTGACGAACACAGAAGTAGTATTCCGCAGTCGCCGCGACTTTATACGGCAGATACCAGAACACATTGCTGAGGCCCAGAGTTACCACTCCGAGAATGAGCCAATGAAAGAAGCTGAGCTCGAATTTGAACGCTTCCATCTTGTGCCCGTCCATCATCTTCCTGGACAGGGTAATGGCTTCAAACGGCTTGATGTCCGGATTCTCCGCTACGATATACGGTACCAGGAAATATGAATACCGCTTGATAAAATAACCGGCGATGGTCAGGGTCCAGAGGATATGGAAGAAGTCCTTCAAAACGATTGTTTTGATTGCCCCCATTGCCCGGCGAACCTTCCATAGGTGCGCCGCGTGGGACAGCGGAACATTCTCATATACCCGGGCCTCCATGAACATGCGCCGCATAATCACAGCGTAGACCTCAGGCAAAAATACTCCGAACAGAATATAGAGAATCAGCCCCAAAATAATGAAAGCAACTTTAGCCGCCTCTTTGGATCCTGTGATTTCATCAAAGGATTCATAAATCATGAGAGCCAGCGTCCCTGAGGAAACCGTGTTGATGAGATAGGCCGTAACCCCTTCCGTATGACCCAGCACGGTTGTCCCGGATGACTCAAACTCCTCCTCCGATTCCTGTGCCAGTTCAGCGCCGGACGACAAATCATCGCCGAGAATATCCTTGATGACTTCCGGCGCCACATTATTGTGTGACACAAACCCGACTGGAAGCAGGTTTTCTAATTCTGCTTCTTTCACTGTCGTTCTTCCCGGATCCACGATGTCGGAAAGATAGAATACGCCCTTGTTGGCGCCGAACTCATTGCCGAACAGGACTGCTATGACAATAAGCATCAGCAGAAGCAGGTAATGTTTTTTGACAGTTCTCTTTCCGCTTTGTTTTAACTCTTTGTTTGTAAGCACAAATTGCTCCTTAACTCGATATTCCAAAAAGAAAAGGCATGGTCTGCCTTTGTAGCAAATCATGCCTTCGCTGTGTCTTTTCTTACCTAGTAAATCTTCGCTCCGGCAGGAATCTTATCGTCCACGATCATGAAGTTAAGCATTTCCTTGCCCTCTTCTTCATGAATTGCTGACAGAAGCATTCCGCATGAGTCAATGCCCATCATCTTCCTTGCAGGCAGATTGGTGATTGCCAGAACGGTCTTGCCAACCAGTTCCTCCGGCTCATACCATTCGTGGATGCCTGAGAGAATCACGCGATCGGTGTCTGTGCCGTCGTCTACGATGAACTTCAGGAGCTTCTTGCTCTTAGGTACAGCTGAACACTCCTTGATCTTAACTACACGCAGGTCAGACTTGCTGAAAGTGTCAAAGTCAACTTCTTCCTCGAAGAGCGGCTCTATTACCACCTTTGAGAAATCGACTTCAACCGGTGCGGCTTCGCCGGCATCCTCAGCAGGTCCCAGACCCATCTGTTCCGCAGACGGTGCCTTGCCTTTGCCCGGCTCGTCGAGAGGCTTCATCGTCGGGAAGAGGATGACGTCTCTGATGGTCGGAGCGTCGGTAACGAGCATGATTACTCTGTCGATACCGATTCCCAGTCCGCCTGTCGGAGGAAGTCCTACTTCCAGAGCGTTTACGAAGTCCATGTCCATAGGGTGAGCCTCGTCGTCGATTCCGCAGTCCAGCTCGTGCTGCTGCTCAACAAATCTCTCGTACTGATCGATAGGGTCGTTCAGCTCTGAGAATGCGTTAGCTACTTCCCAGCCATTGATATATGCTTCGAATCTTCTGGTGATTCTCGGATCCTTCGGATCTCTCTTGGCCAGCGGTGAAATCTCAACCGGATGTCCGACGACGAAAATCGGCCCGTCGAGGAATCCCGGATAGTCTTCGCAGTACTCTTCGAACATCTCCGCGATGAGCTTGCCTCTGCTCAGTCCTTCAACGTCCTCTGCGTCCATGCCGTAGCCGATGGCTGCTGCGCGTGCGTCTTCATCATTGTCGATTTCGTGGAAGTTGACGCCGGTGATATCTCTGACCGCGTCCGTCATGTCGACCATCTTCCAAGGAGGTGTCAGGTCGAACTCCTTACCCTGGTAGTTGATGATCATGCTGCCGGTTGCTGCCTTCGCGGCGTTGGAGATGACGGCCTCTGTAACGCGCATGGTCGTCTCCATGTTGCCGTACGCATAGTAGGCTTCCATGGATGTGAACTCCGGATTGTGGTTCTTATCCATACCTTCGTTTCTGAACATCTTGCCCATCTCGTAGACCCTGTCCAGTCCGCCGACGATCAGTCTCTTCAGATAGAGTTCGTTGGCGATTCTCAGCTTCATCGGCAGATGCAGGGTGTTGTGGAATGTGTTGAACGGTCTGGCGTTCGCGCCGCCCGCGATAGTCGTGAGAATAGGAGTATCGACTTCCAGATATCCGAAGTCCTCTTCCATTGTTCTCTTGATTTCCTTTATGATTGCAGCTCTCTTTATGAAGCTGTCCTTTACTTCAGGATTTACGATCAGGTCGACGTAACGCTGTCTGTATCTGATGTCCATGTCCTTCAGGCCGCTCCACTTGTCAGGAAGCACCTGCAGTGACTTGGAAAGCAGAACCATCTTCGTTACTTCTACTGTGATCTCTCCTCTGTTCGTCATGAACACATTGCCGACGATTCCGAAGATGTCACCGATGTCTGACTGTTTGAACCACTTGTATTCATCTGTGCCGAGGACGTCTCTCTTGACGTGGCACTGGATTCTGCCTTTGTAGTCCTGAATGTCGATGAAGGACGCTTTACCCATGACACGCTTAGCCATCATCCTGCCGGCGATGGATACTTCCTTGCCGTCATAATCTTCGAAATTGTCCTTGATATCCTGTGAATACGCTGTCTGGTCCCAGGTCTCCTGAAGGAACGGGTTGCGGCCCGCAGCCTGCAGTTCAGCCAGCTTGTCGCGTCTTATCTGCGACTGCTCGGTTCTTTCCTGTTCTGTTATTTCAAATTCTCTTTCTTCGCTCATTATATTGTCCTTTCCATCGTGTTTGTTGCTTTTGCTTATTTCTCGATCTTCATGATCTTGTAGTTGATGATTCCGTCAGGAACTTCGATTGCGACGGTTTCACCTTTTTTCTTTCCAATGAGCGCTTTACCAACTGAGGATTCTGTAGAGATTTTGCCATTGAACGGATCGGATTCCGTGGCGCCAACTATAGAGAATACCTCTTTGTCTCCTGTATCTATATCTTTGACAGTAACTTTAAGGCCGATATTGACCTTGTCTCCTTTAACATCTTCTTCCTGAACGATCTTGGCTTTTCTGAGCATCTCCTCCAGCTGGTGGATGCGTTCCTCAAGTTCAGCCTGCTCGTTTTTCGCTGAATCATATTCGGCGTTCTCGGAAATGTCTCCGTATGAGATCGCTTCCTTGATTCTTTCTGCAACTTCTGCACGTTTGACTGAAACCAGTTCGTCGTGCTCGGCAACGATTTTGTCGTAACCTTCTTTCGTTAACAGTAATTCTTCGTTAGTGAATTCTTCCATTTTTTATCTCCTTTTCGCGCATAAAGAACGCTTTTTTTACCCGCGTTCAGGGGCCTTTCCGGTGCACCGGCGCAAACGCATGCGTCTGCTAAAAAGTACACTAAAAAAGCACCCGCCCGGCGAGTGCTTTAATTCTACATTAATTGAGGGCCAGTGTCAACGAAGAGCGACACGGTGGTTACGACCATTTCTCAAGCATAAAAACCGTTAGGATGCGCAAAACATTGGTTGCCACGCAGTATGCAGTATCAGATCAGAAATTGCTTTTGCAAATATACAAAAAAAGCAATCGCCTCTATGGACATTCTTACATACATATGATAGTATTTTTTAGTAATTTTCAGATTATTTAAATAATTTAATAGTTTTATTAACGAAAGGAGATATTAATGGGAAAGAAGGGAAGCAAGTTTCTCGCCTTGTTCATGGTGCTTGCGATGATTGTCACGTACAGTTTCAGCATGAGCATTCTGTCAGTATACGCTGACGACGAACAGGGCGAAGTAAATGCAAAAGCAAATGCATCTGAAGATGCAACTCCGGCCGAACCGGAATCCAAACCGGAACCTAAACCGGAACCTGAAAAACCTGCCCCATCGGATTCGGGAAATTTGGGGGATCAGACTGTATCAGACACTGATACCGGTTCGAGCGATGAAACCGGCAATGACGCAACAGAAAGTGATGATGTTTCGTCTGATGACTCGAATGACGCGGGAGAACCTGTTGATTCCGATGCGATTCCCGGGGAAGAAATCATCAATCCTGAAGAATTGATTGAGGAGCCAGAAGAAGAGAAATATCCCGAGGTCACACTCAGCAAGACTGTTAATGGCGTAACTGTAACGCTCCACGCTCCTGAGGGCGCTCTGCCTGAAGGTGTTACTTTGGATGTTGATAGTGTAAGCAGCCAGGCGGTTTTCAACGCTGTTGAACAGAGAGTTGAATCTGAAAACACAGAAATGGTCGATGCAATCGCGTTCGATATAACTCCACGCGACAAAAGCGGCCATGAGGTACAGCCTAAGAAGTCTGTTACCGTCACATTCAGCGGTACAAATCTCGCAAGCGGTGACATCAACGTTTTCCACGTATCTAGCGGCGGCAGCTCAGTCAGCGAAATGGGCACGAGCGTAGCCAGCACAAATACGCAGCAGTTCAGTACCAACCACTTCTCGATCTACGTAGTGAGTTCAACCGCAACACACCCGCAGGGCGACGGCTCCTCGTCGAGCAAACGTTATGTTCTAGAGTATGGAGAATCTGTCACACTAGATTCCACCTCTTGGATTTCAGTCCTTATAGCTTCCCAGGGAGCTCAATATGTTAGCAATAGCGGTGGCAAGATTACCAATACAAACACCTCAAACGCTGACCAGAATGTTACTATTACAAACTCTTTGAACTGGTCTGAGAATTTTTATATTCTTGCAAAACGCCAGACCTTCACCGTTGACTATATGGTTCAGTCCGGACAAGGTGGTTTCGAAAAAGCACATTCAGAAACTGTATATAAAAACGACTTTATTCCAGCTTGGGAACCTACACCTCCAGAGGATGAAGATATTTCGTTCTACGGATGGTATTACGATGAGGCTTGTTCTCAGAAAATAAAAATGGATGAAGCAAAAGTAAGCAACAACCTTAAAATATACGGAAAGCTTACTTCAACAGCTACAATCACTTATTACAAAAATACGAGTGAAAACGCTAGCGTTCCTTCCCCACTTCAGGGCGGTGTAGGTACCTATGTCACACTGGGAAATGGAACATTAAGCGGCTATGCTTTTCAGGGGTGGAACACAAAGCCAGACGGCAGCGGTGCCCCATTTGATGGCGGCCAGTCTGTTAAAATGCCAGACGGCGGTATGCAACTTTACGCGCAGTGGGATCATGATGCTGCCAAAATGGTCATACGTCTGAATTGGAACAGGTATTATGGTGATACTCAGGCTTACTCAATGAGCGGCGGCATATACCAGAACTC
>CADAHK010000018.1 GCA_902787725.1 uncultured Eubacteriales bacterium
GAGATGTAAACAAGCTTATCCGACGTCTTTTCCATGGGCTCGACGACAGGCCTGATGGACGGCCCTATGAAATGATACCTGTCAGAGAATGTATCTGAACACGGCTGAAAGTACTTCGATGTGTACACGATGGTGTTTGTATCATTGTCATTCTGCACAATCTCAAGCAGGTTCTTCACAGGATAACCCTTTTCGCGAAGACGCTTCAGCTGTTTATTGATTCGCGGCATTGCCGTCAGCATCCTGACGATATCCCACGCGCTCTCCTGCATGTATTTTGCGGAGTACTTGTTGAAAGCGAAGGTCGTAGTTGATGATACATATGGGAGGCCGTGCTTCATGGCCGCAAGCTTACCCCAGAATGCGACGGAGTCAGAGACAACCACGTCCGGTTTGATTTCATCAACAAATCGACTGGTCATTTCATCGAGGGCGAGAGTTGATGATACGAGCAATTCGGTCGCGTACACCTTGTCCTTACCGACGCGATCCGCATTCCCCTTATCTTCCATCTCAAAATCATAACCGTCACAGCCTATGAATGTCGCTCCGGCCTTCTCGATTTTTTCTCTGAATTCCTCGAAAGAGAAATACCAGACCTGGTGCCCGGCTTCAGTCAGCGTCTTGACAAGTCCAAGTGTAGGATTGGTATGCCCGTGTGCCGGTATGCAAAACCATGCGATTTTCATTTGCTCTCACCACCTTTGTCTTCTGCAAAGGCTACGGAAAAAAGTTCTGCAAAAGAACCCTTATTTGGAATTGCGATTCCCCTTTCTTCATCACCGAGAAGAAGCAGTGTGTCTCCCGGTTTTATGTCAAAAAGAGTCCTGGCCTGTTTTGGAATCACAATCTGTCCCTTCTCACCGACTGTAGCAGTCCATGCGTATTTTCCTTTTGGTACTGTCATATTGTTACTCCTGTATAAGTATTCTGTAAGTATGATTTGTATAACTTATCATACTCTCCAGCTGACGAAAGGTCAACCTGCATTAAAAAATATGATAACAAACGAGGGCCCGTTGGACCCTCGTTGTTATTATGGTGGAGATGATGGGAATCGAACCCATGTCCGAAAGCATTTTCACCGAAATTTCTCCGAGCGCAGTTTCCGATTTGAGATTCGCCCTTCTGACCGTCCGGAAACGAACTGAGAGAAGGCAGGTGAACAAAGGCGGACGCGCGGGGCAGAACTAAGCTGCCAGTGCGAAGTTGTTGTTAGTTTTTGCGTTTATCTTTAACGGCCCTTTTTTACGAAGACTGGGCGACTTCGGCTCGCTTATCCGGTTTCCACACCCCCGTCGAAACCAGTGCATCCCCGTGTATTAAATTGTAATGCGCCATGCGCTATAATCTTTCTTCTGATCTGTCGACAGCCTTTTCCTCGTACTCGGCCCTTACATCCTCGATCTCCTTGCCGAGCTCGTCGATGCTGTCTCTGAGTTCCTGCATCTTGTCGCAGAACTCAATCAGTGCCTCATCTTCAAGCTTGCCTTCCTGGTACTGTTTGAAAACATACTCAGAAAGCTTCTTCTTGACGATTGTGTACTCGTTCTTCAGCTCGCTTCTTTCGCCTTTGAGCTTGTTGATTTCTCTCATTTCAGCAGCCTTGCTCGCTGCATTTGTCGCTGTCGATGTGGCGGCTTTTCCCAATCTGTCTAAAAAACTCTGCATTATTTCCTCCTTGCCTGCTGCATCCTTCTGTCTGCGTCACGCTTGGCTATGTCACGTCTCTTGTCGTAATTCTTCTTTCCTCTGGCAACAGCAAGCTCAATCTTGGCTTTGCCGCGGTCGTTAATATACATCCTGAGGGGCACTAAAGTCAAGCCGTCCTGTGTGGTATATCCTATAAGCTTCCTTATCTCCCTCTTGTGGAGCAAAAGCCTTCTGGGCCTGAGCGGGTCGACATTGAATCTGTTGCCCTCCTCATAGGGACTTATGTTCATTCCGAGAACAAACACCTCGCCTCCGCGTATTCTGGCGTAACTCTCCTTGATGCTCACCTTACCCTGACGTACGGATTTGATTTCAGTACCTGTCAGTTCTATTCCGGCTTCGTATGTTTCATCTATGAAATAGTCGTGCCTTGCTTTTTTGTTATTCGCTACAAGTTTCATTATCTCTAAAGCGTCGTTATCTCATTGAAAGGATACAGCCTAACAAAAGCCTTCCCGACCACAGCTTCCTCCGAAACCATTCCGACGGATTCGGATCTGCTGTCACAGCTGACCGAGCGGTGATCGCCCATCGCGAAGATTTCATCCTGCCCGACCGTGAAGGACTTGCCGTTCGGATAGTTTCTGAACACCGGATCTTCGTCATAAATGTAATCCTCGTTCAGAACCTCGCCGTTTCTGTAAACCTGATCGCCTTCAAAGGATATGGTATCTCCCTCTACTCCTATTACTCTTTTTATAAGCAGCTTGGTGCCGCTGGCATCCTCGTTCGGAAGGCTCGACTTGAATACGATGATGTCTCCCCTCTCCGGATGATCCTTGAATTTATACGCCAGCTTGTTCACGAAGAGATAGTTATTCTCCTGAAGGGTGTCGAGCATTGACTCTTCTTTTACAATCGTAGGCTTAATTACCGCGGTTATCGCGAGTACGATAACAACTGCGATTATTATGTCCTTTATCAGGTCCTTCAGAAAACTGCCCTTCTTCGCAGGCTTCTTCACCTCCGGCTCACTGCCTTCCATGTTGTTGTAATTGTCAAATTCATTCATGTCTGATTCTTATCCTTTTATCTCGTTCCAGACCCTCTGAAATTCCGCGGGAACCGGAACGGTTATCTCTTTGTTTCTAAGTCCGCAAAGAGCATCGTACTCTTCCGGTATATCTGCAAAGGCAAGACGGCCCGCGTGGAGCAGCTGCGTTGTTACTCCCAGCTTTCTGAGCCTGTCGTTGGCCTTGCGTCCCGCGGCAGTCGTCGCGTACTTGGAATCACCGGCCAGCGGGTAGCCTTTGCCTGCCATGTGTACTCTTATCTGGTGGGTCCGCCCGGTTATGAGGTTCACCTCCACAACCGAGAACCTGCCGTCTTTGCTGTGTTCAACAGGTCTCACTTCAGACACGGCGCTCTGTCCCGATGAAGATATGCTGACTCTGTTTCTGTCAGCGTCCTTGACGAGCCTGTCGTCTATGACCATGTCTTCCTTGAGATTGCCGGACACGATTGTAAGGTAGTACTTCGATACATAATCGCGTTCCCTGATCAGCTTTGTCAGCTGCCTGAGTCCTTCTGCCGTCTTCCCGAAGATCACCAGGCCTGTAGTGTTTCTGTCCAGCCTGTTCACAGGTGAAGGCGTAAATGTCTTCTCGCCGGCGGGGTCGTACTGTCCCTTATCCTGAAGGTATCCGCAGACCTGATTCATGAGAGTGTTCTTCTTTTCATGGGAATCACCATGAGTCAGAAGCCCCCACGGTTTGCCGACGATGAGAACGTTGTCGTCTTCGTAAGCTATGGTGAACTGCCGCTTCGCCCTGCGCTTCGGCGGATCCTTCGTCAGCTCGCTGAGCTTTTCATCATCAATAAAAAGGCTGAGCACATCGCCCTCTTTAAGGACTGTGTCCTCTTTAGCCCGTTTACCGTTGAGTTTGAGGTCTTTGCGTATTATCTTGTACACGGCCGACAGAGGAGCTCTCTTCAGGTACTTCCTGAGGAATCTGTCCAGTCTCTGCCCCGCGTCATTGGAACCTATTTCGACTTTGACCATTATCAGTTCGCCTACCCCTCCGCCGCATCATTATACAAAAAAACTTGGGTCAATACAAGAAGCCTTTACAAGTTGAACTACACAATATTTTGTGGTATTGTTTATGCGGAGGTAAGAATTAACACAATGAAGGACTTTTTTTATAAAAAGAATGACATTATTATCGTACTCGTCATCCTGGTAATTGCGGGCGGAGCAGCAGCTGGAAGAAACCGAGGCAACTGAGGCGACAGAAGCAACAGAAGCGACCGAGCCAACTGAAGCAACTGAGGCAACAACCGCCGCTGATGATTCCAAATCAGACGAATAGATAAAGCAAGGAGGCGTAAAATGGCTTTAGTTACAACTACTGAAATGTTCAAAAAAGCTTATGACGGAGGATACGCTGTCGGCGCGTTCAATGTCAACAACATGGAAATCGTACAGGGTATAACAGAAGCGGCCGGCGAACTCAACAGCCCGGTTATTCTTCAGGTTTCAAAGGGCGCCCGCAAGTATGCAAACCACACTTATCTCGTTAAGCTGGTTGAGGCGGCAGTTGAAGAAAACCCTGACATCCCTATGGCGCTTCATCTTGACCACGGCGACAGTTTTGAAACTTGCAAATCCTGCATTGACGGCGGCTTCACTTCCGTAATGATCGACTGCTCATCAATGCCTTTTGAAGATAACGTCAGGATTACCAAGCAGGTCGTAGATTACGCTCACGACCACGGCGTAGTAGTTGAGGCCGAGCTCGGCACTCTGGCAGGAGTCGAAGACGAAGTCTCTGTTGAACACGGCAGCGAAAGCTACACTCATCCTGATGAGGTTGAGGAGTTCGTAACAAGAACAGGCTGCGACTCTCTGGCCATAGCTATCGGAACTTCACACGGCGCTTATAAGTTCAAGGCTTCACAGTGCACCCGCAATGAGGAAGGTATTCTGGTACCTCCTCCGCTTCGCTTCGATGTGCTCGAGGAATGCATCAAGAGAATCCCGGGATTCCCTATCGTGCTTCACGGCTCATCATCGGTTCCTCAGGAATTTGTAAAAATCGTAAACCAGTACGGAGGCAACATGCCCGACGCTATCGGCATTCCGGAAGCGGAACTCCGCCATGCCGCTGAACTGGCCGTCTGCAAAATCAACATCGACTCGGATATCAGACTCGCTATGACAGCAACGATCCGTCAGTACATGGCCGAACATCCTGACCACTTTGATCCGCGTCAGTATCTGAAACCTGCCCGTCAGGCAGTAAAGGACATGGTTGCCCATAAGATTCAGAACGTACTCGGTTCTGCAGGCAAAGCGTAATTCATTGAATGATATAACCAAAATAAAACCCGGAGTTGCCTCCGGGTTTTTTCTTACGGTGTTTTCCTGCGTTTTTACTTCGCCTGGTTGATCATGTCGTTCTTCAGATTCCACAGCTTGTCAGAAAGGTCGACGTAGTATGTCTGCGGATTCTCGAAACGCTTCATTTCATCCCACATGAGATCCATCTGCTCTGCGCAGTACTTCTTGATTTCCTTGATGTCAGGACTCTCATATACCTTCTTGCCGCCTTCGAAGATGCGCTCGCGCAGATTCTTGGCGTAGAAGTTTGTGATGGTCTTCTTCTTCCATGTAGCGTTAGGATCGAAGATCTCAATTGATTCGCCTGCAGGCGGTTCCTCATCAGCAAGCGCGATGATGTCAGCCAGCATTCTGTTCGTATCCTTATCGAAGAGTCTCCAGATTGCCTTGAATCCAGGATTTGTGATCTTCTCAACATTCTCGCTGATCTTGATCTTAGGAATCATCTTGCCTTCTGTCTCCAGAGCCGCCAGCTTATATACGCCGCCGAATACAGGTTCTGACTTGGAAGTTATAAGTCTCTCGCCTACTCCGAAGGAATCGATGCATGCTCCCTCTTCAAGAACGTCTCTGATGATGTACTCGTCGAGTGAATTGGAGATTACGATCTTGCAGTCTTCTAATCCGGCTTCATCCAGCATGGCGCGTGCCTTTTTGGTCAGGAAGGAAATGTCGCCGCTGTCGATTCTGATTCCCTTGTTCGGAGGATCAAGTTCCTTGAAGACTTTGATCGCCGCAGGCACGCCTGACTTAAGAACGTTGTACGTGTCTACAAGAAGCGTTGCATTTGTCGGATAAATCTCTGTGTAAGTCTTGAACGCCTCGTATTCATTGTCGAACATCTGAACCCAGCTGTGCGCCATGGTTCCCAGAGCAGGAGTGCCGAAGTTCTCGTCGGCTATGGTGCACGCTGTTCCCGCGCATCCGCCTATGAATGAAGCTCTGGCGCCGTAGATGGCTGCCGTTGTGCTGTGTGATCTTCTTGTTCCGAATTCCATGATCGGTCTGCCCTTTGCCGCGCGAACGATTCTGCTGGCCTTCGTAGCGATGAGGCTCTGGTGGTTTACCAGAAGCAGTATCATTGTCTCTACGAACTGCGCCTGCATGACAGGACCTCTGACAGTGATGAGCGGCTCATACGGGAAGATCGGCGTACCTTCAGGCACTGCCCATACATCGCATGTGAACTCGAACTCCTTCAGATATTCCAGGAATTTCTCGCTGAAGATGCCCTTTCCTCTCAGATACTCGATATCCTCATCCGTGAACTCCAGATTGTCCAGGTATTCTATGACCTGCTCGAGTCCGGCCATGAGAGCGTATCCTCCATCATCAGGAACCTTTCTGAAGAACATGTCGAAATAAGCGATGTCGTCCTTCATGTCAGCTTCAAAGTACCCATTGGCCATTGTAATCTCATAGAAGTCAGTGAGCATGGTCAGATTGATTTTTTCTATCATTTCGTTTCTCCTCTCGGCCTTCCTGCGTTTCAATTTACCGGCGTGATTGCCTGTAACCGCATCGGCAAGACCGCTATACATTATAACAATTTGCTCAGGAACTGTCCAGTATACGACCCCTTCACCCGGGCCACCTCTTCAGGCGTTCCCTGGGCTACGATGCGCCCTCCTCTGAAGCCTCCGTCAGGCCCCAGATCGATGATGTGGTCAGCGCATTTAATGACATCCAGATTGTGTTCTATTACGATCACCGTGTTGCCCTGGTCCGTTAATCTGCTCAGAATATCCAGCAGCTTCTCAATATCCGCAAAATGCAGACCGGTCGTCGGCTCATCCAGAATGTAAAGTGTGCTTCCTGTGCTCTTCTTTGAGAGTTCCGTCGCCAGCTTTATCCTCTGGGCTTCGCCTCCCGAAAGCTGTGTGCTTGGCTGGCCCAGTTTTATGTATCCCAGACCGACGTCCTCAAGGGTCTGCAGGTGTCTCTTTATAGGCGGGTGGTTCCTGAAGAACTCCAGCGCCTCGCTTACGTTCATATCCAGCACATCGTATATGCTCTTGCCTTTGTATCTGACTTCAAGGGTTTCCCTGTTGTAGCGCCTGCCTTTGCAGACTTCACACGGAACGTAAACGTCCGGAAGGAACAGCATCTCTATCTTTATGATTCCGTCTCCGTTGCAGGCCTCGCATCTGCCTCCCTTGACGTTGAAGCTGAACCTGCCTTTGCCGTAGCCGCGCAGCTTCGCCTCAGGAAGCTGGGCAAACAGGTCGCGTATGTTCGTGAATACGCCGGTGTATGTGGCAGGATTCGATCTCGGCGTCTTGCCGATCGGCTTCTGGTCTATGTTTATTATCTTGTCGATGTTCTTTATTCCTGTTATGCTCTTGTGCCTGCCCGGTCTTTCCTTGGAGTTGTACATTTCATTTGCGACAGCCTTGTAGAGGATTTCGCCGACGAGACTGCTCTTTCCCGAACCCGACACGCCGGTCACGCATATGAACTTGCCGAGCGGAAATTTGACATCGATGTCCTTCAGGTTGTTCTGCGCCGCGCCCTTTACAGTCAGGTACTTGCCTGTCCCCTTGCGCCTCTCCGAAGGTATTGCGATGCTTCTGGAGCCGCTGAGGAACTGTCCCGTTATGGACTCCTCGCAGGCCTTTATCTCCTCGACCGTTCCCTGCGCCACCAGTTCGCCGCCGTTGATTCCGGCACCCGGTCCTATGTCTATTATCTGGTCCGCAGCGTACATTGTCTCTTCATCATGTTCAACGACAATCAGGGTATTTCCTATGTCTGTTAGCTCACGCAAAGACCTGAGCAGCTTTTCATTGTCCTTCTGATGCAGCCCTATGCTCGGCTCGTCAAGTATGTACGTGACTCCTACCAGCCCCGACCCGATCTGTGTCGCCAGCCTTATCCTCTGGGATTCTCCTCCTGACAAAGTCATTGCCGCGCGGCTCAGGGTCAGATAATCGAGCCCTACGTCAGCCAGGAACTTGAGTCTTCCTCTTATTTCCTTCCTTATCTCCGCCGATATTTTGTCCTGGGTCGGCGAGAGTTCCAGATTGTCCAAAAAGTCCAGAGCCTCGATAACTGAGAGATCGCACAGTTCCATTATGTTCTTGCCGCCTATGGTTACGGCCAGGAGTTCATCCCTGAGTCGTTTGCCGTGGCACTTAGGACACTCCGCGGTGCTCATGTATGTCTCTATCTTGCTCTTTATCCAGTCGGAATTCGTTTCCTGATAACGCCTTTCAAGGTTTGGAATAATCCCTTCGAAGGTGTGCTTTCTGTGCTGTACGAATCCGCTTCTGTTTGTGTAATCGTACTCGAGCGTCTCATCACCGCTGCCATAGAGCAATACATCTCTGAATTTCTTAGGCAGCTTGTTGAAAGGCTTCGCCACGTCAGCGTTGTACTTATCGGCCAGCGCCTTGATTACCTGCCAGTAATAGCTTGTGAATTCCATTGTCGCAAAGGCATTACCAAGGGCTTTCTCAAGTATGCTGAGGCTCTGATCCGGTATGAGAAGATCCGGGTCAACTGAATTGATGTATCCGAGCCCTTTGCACTCAGGACAGGCCCCGAGCGGGTTGTTGAACGAGAACATTCTCGGCTCAAGCTCGTCTATGCTGACTCCGTGTTCCGGACATGCCAGAGAAGTGCTGAAAGTTCTCTCTATCTCCTCTCCCTCAGGCGGTTTCACGATTACGAGGACCAGCCCCTCACCGTGAGTGATCGCCAGCTCGCAGGCTTCCGCCAGACGGCTCTGGACGCCGTCCTTGACCTTGATTCTGTCTACTACGATTTCTATGGTGTGCTTGAAATTCTTCTCAAGGCTTATTTCATCTTCTTCTATGTGATATATCTCGCCGTCAACGCGAACCCTTGTGAAGCCCTCACGTCTTATGCGGTCTATGACCTTCTCGTGTCTGCCTTTGCGCTGACGAACCGCAGGCGCCAGCACCGTAAGTCTCGTGCCTTCCTCCTCGAGCATGAGCGTCTCTACGATCTGATCAACAGACTGGCTTGATATCTCCCTGCCGCAAATCGGGCAGTGCGGTATGCCGATTCTCGCGTACATGAGCCTGAGATAGTCGTATATCTCGGTTACAGTTCCCACAGTTGACCTCGGATTGTGGTTGGTCGACTTCTGGTCTATGCTTATGGCCGGGCTGAGTCCCTCTATGGACTCAACTTCGGGCTTTTCCATCTGTCCAAGGAACTGACGCGCATATGATGACAGGGATTCCATGTACTTTCTCTGTCCTTCCGCGTAAATCGTATCAAAAGCAAGGGAAGACTTGCCGCTTCCCGAAAGGCCAGTAAGCACGACGAGCTTATTCCTCGGGATAGTGACGTCCATTCCCTTGAGATTGTTCTCCCTGGCACCCTTTATTACAATGTCTTTGCTTAATTCTGTCATGTTTTCTTATCTATTCCTTATATAGCCTACATTCTGGCCCTGTATTCAAATACCAGATCACGCAGTTCGGCGGCTCTCTCGAACTGGAGATCCGCCGCAGCCTGCTTCATCTGCTTCTCAAGTCTGCTGACGTAATCCTTGAGCTCCTTCTTCGTCAGTTCATCCGGCTTTCTTCCGGCCAGGAATGAATCGTAGCCTTCCGCGTCCTCCGCCTTAGCGGTCGCTTCGATGACCTGACGTATGCCTTTGCGCACGCTTTCAGGTGTTATGCCGTTTGCTTTGTTGTATTCGTCCTGTTTTTTGCGTCTGCGTTCTGTTTCCCTTATGGCCGCAGCCATTGCGTTGCTGATTCCATCGCAATACATAATGACTTTACTGTCAACATTTCTCGCGGCCCTTCCTATGGTCTGAATCAGCGATGTTTCAGTCCTCAGGAAGCCTTCTTTGTCCGCGTCGAGTATGGCTACAAGCGATACCTCCGGTATGTCGAGACCTTCCCTGAGCAGATTAATGCCCACAAGAACATCGAATACGCCCATTCTCAGGTCTCTGATTATCTCCATACGTTCCAGAGTGTCTACTTCAGAGTGCAGATATCTTACCTTGATGCCGTTTCCCCTCAGGTAGTCTGTGAGACTCTCCGCCATCTTCTTCGTGAGCGTCGTTACAAGTGTCCTCTCGCCTTTCGCGGTGACCTTCTTTATCTCTCCAATGAGGTGGTCTATCTGTCCTTCGCTTGGATGAGTCTCTATGACAGGATCCAAAAGACCCGTTGGCCTTATTATCTGCTCCGCGTTCACTCCCCCCGACTGTTCTTTCTCATATTCAGCCGGCGTGGCGCTGACGTACACTATCTGCTGCACCAGATCGTTGAATTCGTCGAATTTCAGAGGTCTGTTGTCCAGCGCCGACGGCAGTCTGAATCCATAATCAACCAGCGACTGCTTTCTCGACCTGTCTCCGTTGTACATGGCCCTCAGCTGAGGCAGCATGACGTGGGATTCGTCTATCATTATGAGGAAATCATCCGGAATGTAGTCTATGAGCGTATAAGGCCGCGTTCCGGGCGGCAGACCTACTATGTGGCGCGAATAGTTCTCGATGCCTTTGCACGTACCTATCTCGCGCAGCATTTCTACGTCGTATCTGGTCCTCTGCTCGATGCGCTGGGCCTCTATGAGCTTACCCCTGTCCTTGAACCAGGTTATTCTCTCCTGCAGTTCTTCGTTGATGGTCTGAACAGCGCGTTCGATGTTCTCCGGGCTTGTTACGTAGTGTGAAGCCGGATATATTGCAACGTGCTTCCTTAGACCCAGAATCTCGCCTGTTATCGGGTTTATCTCCTTGATGGACTCAACTTCGTCGCCAAACAACTCAATTCTTACGGCGTTCTCCGCGCCTGCCGGATATATGTCTACAGTGTCACCGCGCACTCTGAACGACCCGCGTTCAAAGGCCATGTCGTTTCTCGTGTACTGTATGTCCACGAGCTTGCGCAAAAGCTCGTGCCTGTCCTTCTCCATGCCAGGTCTGATGGATATTACCTGATTCTCGTAGTCTATAGGGCTTCCAAGACCGTATATGCATGATACAGACGCAACGATTATTACATCCCGCCTCTCGCTGAGCGCGGCCGTAGCCGAGTGCCTGAGCTTCTCAATCTCGGCGTTTATGTCTGAGTCCTTCTCGATGTATGTGTCCGTTGACGCTACATAGGCCTCCGGCTGATAGTAATCGTAGTACGATACGAAGTATTCGACGGCGTTCTCCGGGAAGAATTCCCTGAATTCACCGTGAAGCTGGGCAGCCAGTGTCTTGTTGTGAGATATGACAAGAGTCGGCTTCTGGACCTTCTCTATGATTTTGGCCATAGTAAAGGTCTTGCCGCTTCCCGTTACTCCCATCAGAGTCTGTGAACGCTTGCCGTCCATGATTCCTCTGGCGATTGTCTCTATTGCCTGGGGCTGGTCCCCCATCGGTTCAAAATCCGAATATACCTTGAATTCAGGCATGTCAGCTGTCCTCTTCTTCCTCTTCAGGTGCGTATTCCTCTTCCAAAGGCACATACCGCACATTACGATTGATTATACCATAATCGGACTCCACTTCCTGCTCTTTTTGGCGCAGAGCCTCATTCAGTCCCGTCACCGCCGCAAAAGGCATGAACTGCTTCGCTCTATCTTTTCTGTCCATTCCCTCTGCCTCCTTTTTCTCCGCTCTTGTGACCGCCGATCTGCATGTTCCGCTCGGCGCCCGTCGACTCTGATCTGAGGTTGATTCCCTTAAGAATAGCGTTTTTTCCGAACTTCTCCTTGATCGCGAGCTCTGCCTCCTGAAGCTTGTGGTCCTTCTCGAGAACCTGCTCCTGCGGTCTGCTTTTGCTTTCCTCATTCATTACGTCAAAGAGGTTCATCTGCCTCATTCCCCTGTCCTCACGGACATTGTTGCAGGATATGTTCACGCGCCTTATCATGCGGCTGTGGTCCACCGTCCTGTCGTAAAGGGCCGCAACCTCCGGCACTATCACCGATTCCTCGCTGCTTCCGCCCTCAAATCTAACGGTTCCGCCGTCTCTGTGGCCATATCTTCCGAACCTTCCTCCCAGAGCGTCGGCTCCCCGTCCCGGCTCGCTCGACTTCGCGTAGCCGACGGAAATGGTCACTGATTCTGTCGTCAGGCCTTTTCTGACCAGATCCAGACAGATCTGATCAGTCATCTCCTTTATGATCGTCCTGCCTTCTTCAAAGGTGTAGTCGCGCATGAGAACCTGTCCGCTGGTCAGACTGTGGTCCTTTGGCTGATACTCCTTGATGTCCGCCATGGTCACCGGCTCACGACCCCACGCGTGGTCGATGAGCAGCTCGGCGTCGACGCCGAACATGTCGTACAGAAGTCCCTCGTCTCTCTGCGACAGGGCCGCCAGCTCGCCCATGGTGTGAACCCCTATCTTCTCCAGCTTTCTGGCCGTTCCCTCTCCAATTCTCCAGAAGTCGGTCATCGGCCTGTGGTCCCACAGAGTTTCCCTGTACTTTGCCTCGTCCAGCTCCCCTATGAAGTCCTCGGCGTGCTTTGCCGTTATGTCCAGAGCGATTTTGGTCAGATACAGGTTGCTTCCTATGCCGCATGCCGCCCTGACGCCGATGCCTTTGCTTATCTCATCCATCACCCTGACCGCCAACTGCCGCGGCGTACACCCGTAGACGTGAAGATAACGCGTCACGTCGATGAACGCCTCGTCGATGGAGTAGACATGGATGTCGTACTTTGAGAACCACTTCAGATATATGCCGTATATTTCCGCTGCGTAGTCGATATACTTCTGCATGCGCGGCTGAGCCATTATGTAATCGATGCCGTCAGGGATCTCAAAAACCCGGCATCTGTTCTTCACGCCCAGCTTCTTCATGGAAGGCGAAACGGCAAGACATATGGTCTTGTCGCTGCGTTCGGGATCCGCGACTACAAGATTAGTCGTCATCGGGTCAAGACCCCTCTCCACGCACTCAACAGAAGCGTAAAAAGACTTCAGGTCTATGCAAATATATGTGTATTTCGTTTCATTGTTGGTATCATTGAAAACCATGTCTACATTATACGAACATTTGTTCTGTCAGTCAAGCAATATAAAACCCGCTTTTACGCGGGTTTTGTGTCCGTGTCGTATCTACAGCACTCCAACGATAGCCTCATACAGGTCGTCGAATTCTTCGAAGGCCGGGTACTGCGGGAAGTCCTTCTTGATCTGCTCAGTGCTTCTGAACAGGAATCCCGCCTTGCTCGCCTGAATCATGGCCAGATCGTTGAAGCTGTCGCCTGCTGCGATGGTGTTGTAGCCTATTGTCTGCAGAGCTTTAACTGTGCTCAGCTTTGACTTCTCAACGCGCATGTGGTGTTTGAGCACCTCGCCGTCCTCAGCAACTTCAAGTGTGTTGCACATCAGAGTCGGCCAGCCAAGCTTCTTCATGAGCGGCTTTGCGAACTGCTCAAATGTATCGCTAAGAATGAGCACCTGTGTCTGCTCGCGCAGCTTGTCCAGGAACTCTTTTGCACCCGGCAGCGGATCGATCTTCGCGATTACGTCCTGGATTTCCTTCAGTCCGAGACCGTGTTCCTTCAGAATCGCGATTCTGTACTCCATAAGCTTGTCGTAGTTCGGCTCATCGCGGGTCGTTCTCTTGAGTTCCGGTATTCCCGACTCTTCTGCAAAGGCAATCCAAATCTCCGGTACGAGCACGCCTTCCATGTCAAGGCATACGATGTTCATTCTGTTTTCACTCATTGTTCTGTCTCCTTAGATTCATTATGTATGAGATTATAACAAAAAAGCGCAGAGAGAACAACGTCTCTCCGCACTCTATTGCAATAAATCTCTAATTCGAAATTACGCGTTTGCTTCGACGCTCTTACAGCAGATGACCACGGCGCTGCTTACAGCGGCTCAACCGGCGTGATTGTAGGACCATCCCACCAAGGCTTGTACTCCTTTACAGGAGGCTGCTCTTTGTAGTACGGGTCGTCCCAGACGATTCTTCTCTCGATAGTGATGCCGAGTTCCGCAGCATACTCAAGGTATCTGTCGTTTGCTTCCTCTGTCAGTTCCGCTGATGAAATGAATCCCGTCTGATCGAGTTCATCATTGACGAAGAGCTTGGTGAAGAGGAATCCGCCCTGACCTGTCAGGTACTGTTCGCCTGTTACGCCGAATTTCTCGAAGGATTCAACGAATCCAGGAGCGAAGAGATGTGATTCCACACGGACATCCTTGCCGTCCTTCTTGCCCATGGCTTCACAGACGAAAGCGCCTGTATCTGATACGAGACCTTCATCGATGATTTCCTTTATTTCATGTTCGAAACGAGGAGGATGAGGAAGAGCGTTCAGAATGGCATTGTGCGTATTGACCATCTGTCCGTCGACTTCTACCGGCTCTCTCTTGAGCAGACCTGCTCTGGCCAAAGGCTCCGCGAATTCAATGCCTACGCCGCCGTACTTGAAGTACGCGTTCTTGCAGCCCTTGAAGAGCTCATCAGCTCTGACGCCGACATAGAACGGCTCATCGTGAGCGTGCTCTACGAATCTTACCGGATATCCGACGTAGTCGATGTTTCTCTCGATCGGGAGTGAGAACGGCTTGGTGTTGACCATCTTTCCGTCGATCCATGCTACAGGCAGGTCGTCCATGTCAGCCAGCGCTGTTACAGGTGACCACCAGTAAGGCTGGAATCTCTTGGCTTCTACGCCTTCATATACCATCATGTAGATAGTATCGCACTCGTCGATGTCCTTCATTGTGTCTCTGGCGACAACGCACATTGTACCCGGAGCTGAGCCTGTTCCCATGATGCCCAGAATACCGGCTTCCTTGAACTTCTCATTGTAATCGCCGAGAAGTCTGTACATGCACTTTTCCCAGGTGTCTTCAAATCCTTCAGGAGCCGCGAAGTCCTGATAGTTGACCTTCGCCTCAAGGCATGCGTCAATTACATTCTTACCGAACGCCAACGGCAGCGCGTTTACTACAAGATCGCATCCCTCGACGAGCTTAACAACCTGATCCTTCTTGGAAGCGTCACAGAAGTAACCTTCTGCCTTCTTAAGAGCTCCTGCCAGTTCCTTGGCTGCTGCCTCGTCATAGTCAGCGCAAATAATCTTATCTACATTTGGCTCAAGATCCAGTCTCTTCGCAACTGTAGTTCCCTGAGCACCTGTTCCTAATACTAATACTTTTTTACCCATAATATCTTATCTCCTTTTTCTGCAACAAAAGTGTAAGTATTTTGCTACAAAAATTATCTTCCACACACAGCACAAATGCTATAGCTGTTTTTTATCGCCTTGCGCTGTTTTTAACTAAAATTTGACTATAATCTGTTCATGTGGTACATTTTGACCATGAAACTCAAGGAATACGATCTTAAGTACAAAGGCAGCCTGCCCTTTCAGGCGGAGCTGACAAAAGTAACAAACCTGATACCACACAGGCATGAAAAAGAACTGGAACTCGTATACTGCCTCGAAGGCACCGTACACCTGGAAGCTGCCGAACAGACGGAAACACTCCATGCGGGACAGCTTCATTCCATTGATTTTGCGGACATACACTGCCTGTGGTCAGATGACGACAACACGACTCTCATCTTCCATCTGGACCTGTCGCGCATGCCGGACTGGAAGTATCTGAAATACGTATTCTTCGCCTGTGAGGACAATCATCTCCATTCTTACCAGAGGGAAGCCATGGCAAAGGTCAAGGACATCGTCCTCACTCTTTCCTATGCGTATTTCACGGGAGATGTGAAGGAACCGGATAGATTCGAAAAGCCGCTGGAAGAACTGATGGATGTGCTTCTGCAGTACTTCAACTGGTTCAACTACGAGAATCAGGATGACTACATGAACATTGAGCTCTATGAGCGTTTCCACCGGGTACTGGCGTACTGTGTAGACAATTACAACAAGAAGATCACCGTATCACAGCTTGCAGCCATGGAGAACATCAACCGCAACTACTTTTCCCAGTTCATCGGCAAGACCGTATTCTCCAGTTTCAGCAACATGGTGAATTACATCAGGTGCTGGCACGCAGAGGACATGCTTCTTACTACAGACATGCCGAACGCTGAGATATCTTATGCGTGCGGATTCAGCGACCCCAAGTATTTTTACGCCGCCTTCAGGGATTTATGGGGCTGCACTCCTTCCGAGCACCGCCAACAGTATGAGGAATATTACCAGGAGTGTCTAAGCGATTCCGTCAGCAAAAAACAAGAAACGACGCTGGATGACTCTAGCGCCGCTTCGATTCTTAAAGATTTCATTATCAGATGGCATGTGGCCAAGACGATGGATTTATTCTGATTCGTCTTTATTCTTCGATTCCCTTTTAAATTCCTTCCACTTCTTCTGGAACTTATCCGACATCTCACTTGAGTGAGTCAGCCTGTAGTGACCGAGTTTTCTGTGTACTACCCTTAATTTGGCTATTCCTCGGTTGTACGCCTTGTAGCCCGCTATTCCTGTCCAGTGTTCCTTGGCTTTACCGCTCCTCGTCTCTTCTCTCTCAGTTCCGGTCGCTTTGAATGAAACACCGTTTTGAATGGCTTCGATGAAATCGTTGTTGCACCTTATCTCGGCGTCTATCTCAGTGCAGGCCATGCCTATGTACTCCTGTCTGTGAGCGTCTGTGCCCGCAGTGCCAGGCAGTTCATACTTTTCAGCGAGCTCCCGCGCGAGATAATTGGACAGTTCCGACTCACAGGTGTTGAACACTTCTATAAAATCCAG
>CADAHK010000019.1:0-1116 GCA_902787725.1 uncultured Eubacteriales bacterium
AATAAAAAAGCGGCGCGGTGACGCCGCTATTTTTGTTTTTGCAATAACGTGATAATCAAAGAAATTCATTGAAAGAAAAACTGAAGGTGCTATAATTTAGTTGTCGAAGGATAATCATTCTTCAATTAATTGTCATTATTCGTTTATATTCTTAAGGAGGATTATTATGAGTCAGGCACAGGCAGCAGTGGCTCAGACCGGAGAACATGGCTTAAAAAAACATGAGATCAAGGTCTCCACTGTCGTATTCATGATTTTCTGCCTGGTAGCAGCAGGATGCTATGGTATCGAGGAAATGATCCCGGAATGCGGACCAGGACTCACCATCGTCATGCTGTGCGTGCTCCCGTTTGTATGGGGTCTGCCATTCGGACTTGTCGCGTCTGAACTTGGTTCAGTGCGTCCGCAGGAAGGCGGCTACTACAAGTGGGTTCAGGAAGCTCTCGGAGAATTCTGGGGATTCCAGGCAGGCTGGTGGAGAACGATCTCCATCTACATCGACAATACCTCATACGTTATCCTGGCAGGCGGCTACGCCGCGACCGTGTGGAACATGGGTATTGGCGGAGAATTCGCACTGAAATTCTGCATGATAGCCATCTTTACACTGATCAATATCAGAGGTGTAAAGGACGTAGGTGCGGTAAGTACGATTCTTTCAATTCTCGTTATGGTTGCGTTCGGAGTCGTAGCACTCTGCGGATTCCTCAACTGGGGCAGCGATCCATCGGTAACGTTCCAGATGACGCCGGAGCCGGCAGAGGGAATCGAAGACTGGTTCTTCTACATCGCAGGCGGTATCTCAATTGCAATGTGGATGTACTCAGGATATGAATCCATGTCGACAATTGCCGGAGAAGTTGCGAACCCGCAGGTAATTCCTAAAGGAACGCTGGTTACAATTCCGCTGATCATGGCAGTATACATTCTGCCGACCACAGCGGGCCTCGGTTCAATCGGTCAGTTCGATAACTGGGGAACAGAACCGGGAACAGTCGGATACGCGGATGTCGTATCGACCTTCTGGGGTCCTGCATGGGGCATCATATTCGTAATAGTTGCGATTCTGGCACAGTGCTCGATCTACAATACTTACATTGCGTCCGGATCCAGAGG
>CADAHK010000019.1:1121-13699 GCA_902787725.1 uncultured Eubacteriales bacterium
GACAAGAAGTACGGTGTACCTTACGTTGCGGTATTGTCGGTTGGTATCTTCAACCTGCTCTTCTGCATGTTCCCATTCGGATTCATCATCGTACTGGATGTAGCGCTGCTGCTGTCATCATATGTAATGGTATATATCTCAGCGATGATTCTGAGACACAGAATTCCTAAAGAGGATTACGTCTTCCGTATTCCTGGAGGGAACGGACTTCTCGGAGTTATCTGCATAGTACCTACATGCGTAGCGATCTTCGCGTTCTTCGTAAACGGATCTGACTACTACCTCGGCGGAATGATCGGTCTGCTGACAGGCCCGATTCTGTATCTGATCTGGAGAAGAATGTACGGCGGACTTTCAAAGAAAGATCCGGAAGCATTTGTCTGCAACCCTAGAACAGGACTCGCCGTAGGCGATACGAGAAGGATTTCCTTCCTGCTTCTGGTCATAACGATCATGAACCTGATCGCTCTGGTATTTGAACCTTGGTACGAAGGCTGGGGCACAGAGGATGCATGGGAGTCCGGTGATTACTTCGACGGAATCCTGGAGGCAGCCAATGTTGATACGATCGTCGGAACCATCAGAATCGTTCTCTGGATCGTAACCATCGTCTGCGCAGCCGCGTGCATCATCATTTACCTCGTTTCGAGAAAGGTAGAGCCTTCAAAGGCAGAGATCAAGGAAGCCTTCAAGAAGAGCTGCGACGCGATCAGCGCAAGACACAATAAAGAACTTGAGGAAATGATCGCAGAGGAAGAAATCGCTGAAGCAGCAGAGGCGGTAGAAAGAGCCGCGGCCGCTGCGGAGGAAGAGAAACCTGATAAATAAAAGGCAGTGAAACGGCCTTGATATTAAAGAAACACGGGACGCCGCATTAATTGATGCGGCGTTCTTTTTTTGTGGTATAATCAGTTGACGTTAAGTAATAACAGGAGGGGACGATCAATGCAGCTGCTGCGACCGGGCGGTACAAAAAAAGAAAGGGAACACAGATGGTACAGGCTTGCCTTTGTGCTCGCTATCATAGTGTTCATCCTTCTGGCGCCGGAAGTGAACGACGGCAAGTACATGGAGCCGACGATAAAGGACGGGCAGGCTCTCGTTACAAGCAAGACCGCGTTTACAAGCAAGCGCGGCATGCCGGACCGCGGACAGCTGGTAATTCTCAAGAAGCCTTTCTCGCAGGAAGCGGGGGCTGATGACAACATCATCACGAGAGTCATAGGCATTCCGGGAGATTCCGTTGAGATCACGGACGGCAAGGTTCTCGTAAACGATGAGGAATACGTTACGCCAAACGGCATAGAGGGCTGCAAGGACGATTTTGAGAAGGTAAAGATCAAGGAGAATCACGTTTTCGTACTCTGCGACAACAGAAACACCAAGCTTAAGATGGACAGCAGAAACGACTCTATAGGGGTCATGAACTCGAAGGAGATTAAGGGCAAGGTCCTGCTCAGGGTCTGGCCTCCGGGCAAGCTGAAATAAACTGAAAAAATACAATAATGCAGGCGCCGCTCAGCGGCGCTTATTAAGTTGTTAACTATCTTGCTAAATGGCTTATAAAGGCGCCATGTATTTTCTTTCGAACTTGATTATTTACAGGGGTAGTAGGTATAATGTTATGAAAAGATTTTTTTCTTTTATATGTAGTTATTTTTTATTATCTAGGAGGATTAAATGGGCACAATAGTTTTTCTCATCCTATTTCCGATGATTGTTGCCTTTGCCCTTCTGCTGATAAAAAATGACAAAGGTAGAGACGTGGTTGTAATTGGCGCGTCGATTATTATCGCGGCCATGTCAATCGTTGTAGCTATCCAGTTCGCTGCGGGAGGCGGAGACTTCTTCTCCTTCAACGGCGAGGCTATCGGCTACGTCATGATGGCTGTAGAAGCAGGGTTATGCATCTACATCTGCATCACGTCAGCAATGCACAGAAAGTGGCTTGCATTTATCTTTGCCATTATTCAGACACCACTCATCATGTGGTTTGAATTCAGCAAAGGCCATGGCATCGAGGTCGAGAGCAACCTGTACATTGACAGGCTTTCGATCATCATGATTCTTATCATAGGAATCATCGGAACGCTTATTGCAGTTTATGCATTAGGCTACATGAAAGATTTCCAGCACCATGAAGACGAGCACGGGAAACCTGACAGAAGACCTTGGTTCTTCTTCGTAATGTTCCTGTTCCTGGGCGCTATGGTAGGACTGGTAACATCCAACAACATGATCTGGATGTACTTCTTCTGGGAGATCACCAGCCTTTCATCGTTCTGGCTCATCGGCTACACAAAGACCGAGGAAGCTACGAACAACGCGTTCAGAGCACTGATCATGAACCTTCTCGGAGGTCTCGGATTCGCGGTTGGTATCGTGATTCTCGGAACAGTGTTCCAGACAGTAGAACTGAGCACTATGCTTCTGATCGGAACGGTATATGGAGATCTGATCGCAGTTCCGGCAGCATTCTTCGCATTCGCCGGAATCACAAAGGCAGCACAGATGCCATTCAACAGCTGGCTGCTCGGAGCAATGGTAGCGCCTACGCCTACATCCGCATTACTCCACTCATCAACAATGGTTAAGGCTGGTGTATTCATGATCATCAAGCTGGCTCCGATACTCGGAATGAGTAACTTCGCCGGAATCATGACCATGATGGTAGGCGGCATCACATTCCTGTTCGCATCATGCGCGGCGATCTCACAGGTCAACGCCAAGAGAGTACTCGCTTACTCGACAATCGCTAACCTGGGTCTGATCGTTGCCTGCGGCGGCGTTGGTACAGCCGGCGCTGTTTGGGCGGGAATCATGCTCATCATATTCCACGCAATCACCAAGTCATTACTCTTCCTCTGCGTAGGTACTGCAGAGCACCACATCGGATCGAGAATGATCGAAGACATGGACGGACTGTTCAACAAGATGCCGAGACTCGCTACATGCATGATCATCGGTATCGCCGGAATGTTCCTGGCTCCATTCGGAATGCTGATCTCCAAGTGGGGATGCATGGTATCATTCGTTGATTCCGGAAACATCCTGCTCATCGGCTGCATCTGCTTCGGCAGTGCCGTAACAGCCTTCTACTGGCTCAAGTGGATGGGCAAGCTCACAGCGGTAGTCGCAGGTGAAGAAAGCATCGAATATGACGTACACAAGACGGAGACATTCGTACACATTACGCTGGTTGTACTGGTCGTTCTCGTATGTCTGCTCTTCCCTCTGCTGTCGTCATATCTGCTCGTGCCTTATCTCGAACTGACCTTCGGCGGACTGGCCGGCGGCATCATGTCATCAGGAAACATGCTCATCATGGTAATCATGGTAGCTGTAATCGTACTCCTGGCTCTGTTCGGATTCGGCAAGTCGAACAAGCCGACGGTACCTATCTATCTGGCCGGCGCCAACACAGGAGACAACAGAACTTACTACGGCTCAATGCAGAAGGAAGTTGCGTTCTCCCTGAGAAACTGGCATATGGAGAAGTACTTCGGTGAAAGCAAGATGAATCTCATCGGCGATGTACTCTGCGTTGCGATGCTCGTCATCGGACTCGGATACATGGTCGCTACATTAGTAAGTCTGATGGGAGGTGTTATGTAATGATTATTAAATCAATAATTGGAATCGTAGCCTTCCTCGTACTGGGACCATTCGTCGGCGGAATCCTGGCAGGACTTGACAGAAAGCTCTCCGCGAAGATGCAGAGAAGAGTCGGACCTCCTGTCCTGCAGCCATTCTATGATGTCGGCAAGCTGTTCCAGAAAGAAAAGCAGACTCCTACGAGATTCCAGGACTTCTACGTTCTGCTGTTCGTAGTATTCGTGATAGCATCAGGAGTGCTGTTCTTCATGGGCGGCGACCTGCTGCTGGTAATATTCACACTGACCATCGGAGCGGCGTTCCTCATCATCGCGGCTTACTCTTCCAACTCACCGTACGCGGAAGTCGGCGCGGAGAGAGAACTACTCGCAATGCTGGCCTATGAACCAATGGTTCTGATCACTGTTATCGGTTTCTACATGTACACAGGCAGCTTCAAGGTAAGCGACATCCTCGCGGGTGACAGCATGCCGTTCCTGCCTCTGCTGGGAATATTCTTCGGATGGCTGTTCATCCTGACCCTCAAGTTCAGGAAGTCACCGTTCGACCTGAGTATGTCACACCACGCACATCAGGAACTGGTAAGAGGTGTTACAACCGAGTTCGTCGGCAGAACGATGGGATGGGTCGAGATATCACACTGGTATGAAAACGTATTCCTTCTCGGAGTCGTATTCCTGTTCTTTGCTAACGGGACTGCACTGGGATGGATCATCGGAATCGTAGTTGCCATTCTGACATACTTCTTCGAAGTATTCATCGACAACTGCTTCGCCAGAATGAAGTGGCAGTTCGCGTTCAAGTCAGCGTGGATCGTCGCTGTGGTACTCGGCATGATCAACATATTCGTTCTCTACGTTTGTTTCTAAGGAGGTGAGGAAATGTCAGCATATGTAACAAAATCACCTTGGGTCGTACATTATGACGGTTCAAGCTGTAACGGATGCGATATCGAAGTTCTGGCATGTCTTACCCCAATGTATGACGTAGAACGATTCGGTATTATCAACTGCGGTAACCCGAAGCACGCGGACGTGTTCCTGGTAACCGGTTCTGTAAATGAGCAGAACAAAGGCATAGTAAAGCAGATCTACGAGCAGATGCCTGAACCAAAGGTAGTCGTCGCCGTAGGAATCTGCGCATGCTCAGGCGGTATCTTCAAGGACTGCTACAATGTCATGGGCGGCGTTGATCAGGTAATTCCTGTTGACGCGTACGTTCCGGGCTGCGCAGCCAGACCTGAAGCTATCATAGATGCTGTTGTCAAGGGACTCGGCGTACTCCAGGCAAAGAGAGACGCCATGGTCAAGGCAGCAGACGAAGCGCCTGCTGAGATCGAAGAAGTTGCCGAAGAGCCAACGGAAGTATTGGACGACGAGCCAACGGAAGTATTGGATGACGAGGCAACGGAAGTTATTGCTGAAGAAAAGAAGACCCCGGCTGTTCCGCCGATTTTCACAATGGCTGAAATCAAAGTGAACACCATGGATCATCTGAAGAAATAAGGAGGGAGAATAATGGAAAAGATTACTGCTGTGCAGGACTTTGAATACGTTGAGCTTTCAGACCTTATTTCTAAAGTCAGCGATCTCAAAGCAGAAGGCTACAGATTAGTACAGATCTGCGGAGTCGTTCTCGACGATGATACTTACGAAATTCTTTATTCGTTCGATAAGGATCATCTCCTGAAGACACTCAGACTGGATCTTAAGATTGGTGTGGATGAAGTTGAAAGTATCACCGGAATCTACTGGCCGGCATTCATTTACGAGAATGAAATTCACGACCTTTTCGGCGTTCAGTTCAACCACAGTCAGTTAGACTACCAGGGAACATTCTTCAGAATCGTTGAAGAAACACCTTGGAAGCCGAAGAAGTAATAGGAAAGGAAGGAAAGATAAATGGCTAAAAGAACTATAGTTCCATTTGGACCACAGCATCCAGTGCTTCCTGAGCCTATTCACCTCGACCTGGTACTCGAGGACGAAACAGTTGTGGAAGCCATTCCATCTATCGGATACATCCATAGAGGTCTGGAGAAACTGTGTGAAATCAAAGATTTCGAACAGATGGTATATGTAGTGGAACGTATCTGCGGAATCTGCAGCTTCGGACATGGATGGGGCGCATGCGCATCCATGGAAGGCGCTCTGGGAGTTGAAATCCCTGAGAGAGCAGAATACCTCAGAACTATCCTTCACGAACTGGGCAGAGTTCACAGCCACCTGCTGTGGCTGGGACTGATGGCAGACGGTTTCGGATTTGAAAGTCTGTTCAACCACTGCTGGAGAATCAGAGAAACTGTTCTGGATCTGTTCGAGAAGAATACAGGCGGCAGAGTTGTATTTTCAATCTGCAAACCTGGCGGAATGAGAAAAGATATCAGCAACGAGAACCTTCAGGAAATGGTAACAGTACTGAACGGACTCAAGGCTGAAATCAAGGAAGTAACTGACGCGTTTATCTATGACAAGTCAGTTCAGAACAGAATGACGGGCGTTGGCGTACTGACTAAGGAAGAAGCCATGGAACTGTGCGCGGTAGGACCTACAGTAAGAGGTTCAGGCGTAAGACAGGACATCAGACTTACAGGCGACCACGGCGTCTACAAAGAACTCGACTTCGAGCCTTGCGTTGAAGAAGCGGGCGACTGCATGGCCAGAACCGTAGTAAGAATCAGAGAGGTCTTCCAGTCAATCGAACTGATTGAGAAGGCTGTCGCAAAGATTCCTGACGGTCCGGTCGACGTCAAGGTTCCTAAGAAAGTCGAAGGTGAATTTGCTATCAGACTGGAGCAGCCTCGTGGCGAAGCATTCTACTATGCTAAGGGCCAGGGCACCAAGTTCCTGAAGAGAATGAGAGTAAGGACACCGACCAACATCAATATTCCTGCGTTAGTTAAGATGCTCGCGGGTGCCGATTTGGCCGACGTACCTATCCTGGTACTGACCATCGACCCTTGCATCAGTTGTACAGAAAGGTAGGTGAGGGTAGTGATTATAGTTGCTAAAATAGCGGTGATCATAGCTGCTCTCCTGTTAAGTGCGGTCGTTACGGCAAGACTTGGATTCTTCAAGTTCGGAAAGACCATACTGGGAAGCTTAGGCAAAAAACCTGCTACTCTTATGTACCCTGTAGTACCAAGAGAGTGGGAAGAAAGAACCAGAGGATCTGTTTCCATCGACGGCGACAACTGTATCGCCTGCGGAATCTGTGCCAATGCATGTCCGACAAACGCGATTGATATCGACAAGGCGGAAGGCAAGTGGACAATTCAGAGAATGCAGTGCATACAGTGCAGCGCGTGTGTTGACGGATGCCCTAAGAAGTGCCTCACGATGGAGAATCTGTACACTATTCCTGATGTAGTCAAGGTAGTGGATTCGTTCGACATCCCTAAGAAGGCTCCAAAGGGAGCCAAGAAGGACGCTCCGGCTGATGACGGAGATCTGACTTGCGCTGACAGCTGCGTATTCTGCGGACTTTGCGCTAAGGCATGCCCTGCCGACGCAATCAAGGTCGACAGAAAAGCTAAGCTCTGGGAAGTTAATACTGAAGACTGCGTTAAGTGCGGAGCCTGCATCGACAAGTGTCCTAAGGGAAGCCTGTCATTTGGAGGAGCCGCTGCGCCTGCAGAGGATGCCGGCGATGATGACGGAGATCTGACTTGTGCTGACAGCTGCGTATTCTGCGGACTCTGCGCTAAGGCCTGCCCGGCTGACGCTCTTGAAGTCAACAGAAAGGAAAAGCTCTGGAAGGTCAACACAGAGGATTGCATCAAGTGCGGAGCCTGCATCGACAAGTGCCCTAAGGGAAGCCTGTCATTCGGAGGAGCTGCGGCTGATGCTGAACCTGCGGCACCGGCAGAACCGCCAAAGAAGAGCATCGCTTCAGTTAAGGATGGAGAATGCATAGGCTGCAACGCCTGCGTTAACCAGTGCCCTGAAGAAGCCATTCCACCGGTTGAAGAAAACGAGTGGAATCTGGAAGAAGATAAGTGCATTGGATGCGGAGCATGCGTAGACGTCTGCCCTGTAGACGCCATCTCCATGAAAGAAGTATAAAAATACTCCTGATAATAGTTAACTGTTTCAGGCCCGGAGCAATCCGGGCCTGAACTACGTAAAAAGAGTGAGGTTGCCTTTGCAAAATCTCTCTTGACGTTGACTTTGCCGTAATATATAATTATTGAGCGACTTTATGGAAAAAAACAGATCAAGAGCGGTATCCGCTCTATGTTTGGATTAAACGGAGGACACAGAAAATGAGAGTTAAAGTCACACTGGCATGTACAGAGTGCAAGCAGAGAAACTACAACACAATGAAGGACAAGAAGAACACACCTGACAGAATCGAACTGAACAAATACTGTCCGTTCTGCAGAAAGCACACTGTTCACAAAGAGACTAAGTAACAGTTAACAGGAGAAAGAAATGGCAAAGTCCAAGACCAAGAAGAGAAAGAATTCGGATTACAAGAATACTATTCTTCCGGCAGAAGACAACAAGGACAAGAAGGAAAAGAAGAGCACCTTTTCCAGAGCTCAGGACAGAGCTGAGAAACGCCAGAAGAACAAGAACAAGCCTAAGGAAAAGAGAGAAAAGGGCCGTCTGAAGGAATACTTCAGAGGAGTCAGACTTGAGATGAAGAAGGTAGTCTGGCCGACGAGATCTGAACTCGGTTCCTACACTGTTGTCGTGCTCGCGGTTTGCGCCGCGTTCGCGCTGCTGTTCTGGGGAGTAGACTCAGCAGTACTGGCAGGAATCAAGGCTATCTGCTTCTAACTGAATTTATTACATTTATATTAGGTAAGATTGGAGTACGGGTACAATGTGTGAAGACAAGGAAACTAAGCCGGCACTCAACCTTGACGAGCTCGAAGGCCTCAGAGGCGACGGAAGCGCCAGATGGTATGTAGTTCATACATATTCAGGTCACGAGAACAAGGTTAAAGTGAATATCGAGAAACTGGTTGAGAGCAGAGGAATGCAGGATCTGATTCTCGATGTTGTTGTACCTACGGAAGACAGAGTAGAAATCAAGAACGGACAGAGGAAGATCAAGACAAAGAAGATGTTCCCGGGATATGTTCTTGTTAAGATGATAGTCACGAACGAGTCCTGGTACCTGGTAAGAAACACACAGGGCGTTACGGGATTCGTCGGACACGGATCAAACCCTGTTCCTCTTACACTCGAAGAAGTAAGAAGAATGGGAATCGAAAAAATCTACATCGATCTGGACATTCACATTGGCGACACTATCAAGGTCATCAACGGACCGTTTGAGAACTTCATGGGTACCGTTGAGGAAGTAAATGCTGAAAAGCAGACTCTGAGAGCCAAGGTATCAATGTTCGGAAGAGATACACCGGTCGAACTGGACTACGCACAGGTAGATAAGCTCGACTAGAACTAAAGAAAGGAGGACAGCAAGTGGCTAAGAAGATCGAAGGCTATATCAAGCTTCAGATCCCGGCCGGAAACGCAAACCCGGCACCACCGGTAGGACCGGCGCTCGGTCAGCACGGCGTTAACATCATGGACTTCTGTAAGCAGTTCAACGCCAAGACTCAGGACCAGCCTGGAATGATCATTCCGGTAGTAATCACTGTTTACGCAGACCACAGCTTCTCGTTCATTACGAAGACGCCGCCAGCAGCAGTACTGCTGAAGAAGGCAGCGGGCCTGGAATCAGCGTCAGGTGAACCTAACAAGACAAAGGTTGCAACACTGACTTATGAGCAGGCAGAAGAGATCGCGAAGACAAAGATGAAGGACCTGAATGCTGCAAGTGTAGAGGCGGCCACCGAGATGATCAAGGGAACTGCCCGCAGCATGGGAATCGTTATTGAAGACAAAGTTGAGTAACTGAGTGGGAGACTTGGAAACCGCGTCTGTTCCGGAGGCGGCGGAGTCGCAAATACCACAGAAAGGAAAACGAAATGCCTAAGAGAGGTAAGAATTACAAAGCATCAATGGAGCTGTATGACAAGCAGGAGCTCCACGACGTTGATCAGGCCATGGATCTCGTTGGTAAGACAGCCAAGGCCAAGTTCGACGAAACAGTAGAAGCCCACTTCAAGATGGGTCTCGACGGAAGACACGCCGATCAGCAGATCAGAGGTGCAATCGTTCTTCCGCACGGAACAGGTAACACTAAGAGAGTACTGGTATTCGCAAAGGGACCAAAGGCAACAGAAGCTGAGGAAGCCGGCGCAGATTATGTAGGAGCTGAAGAGATGGCTCAGAAGATCCAGAAAGAAGGCTGGTTCGACTTTGACGCAGTCATCGCTACACCTGACATGATGAGTGTTGTAGGCAGACTCGGTAAACTGCTGGGACCTAAGGGCCTCATGCCAAACCCTAAGTCAGGCACAGTAACCATGGACGTTGCGAAAGCAATCGCGGAAACTAAGGCCGGCAAGGTTGAGTACCGTCTCGACAAGACAAACATCGTCCACTGCCCGATTGGAAAGGTTTCATTCGGAACTGAGAAGCTGACTGAGAACTTCAACGCTCTGGCACAGGCCATCATCAAGGCAAAGCCTGCGGCAGCAAAAGGCCAGTACATCAGAAGCGCAGTCGTTGCATCGACAATGGGCCCTGGAATCAAGATCAATCCTCAGAAACTCGGTTAATCTGAAGATTGGAACAAAAAAAGAATACTACAGACCGTAGACAGCTGGAGGGAATCCTGAAAGAGAATCCCTTAAACAATGAATCCAGCCGAGGTACAATGTAAATATACATTCCCCATCGGTCTGAAATACGGATGGGGATTTTTTTACGGCGTACATCAAATCTTACGAAAGGAGAAAGACGCTAAATGTCAGAAATGAAACAGGTTTTCGTTGAAAAACAGGTAGTAATCGACGAGATCAAAGACAAGTTCGAAAGAGCCGAATCAGCAGTAGTCATCGACTACATGGGAATCACAGTAGACGAGGCAAACGCAATGAGATCAAAGCTCCGCGAGGCCAACGTTGACTACACGGTTTACAAGAACACTCTCGTCAAGAGAGCCGTTGACGGAACTGACTACGCAGCTATAGCTGACGTCCTGGAAGGACCAAGCGCATTCGCGTTCAGCTATGACGATGCTACAGCACCGGCAAGAGTTCTCAACGACGCCATCAAGGAATTCAAGAAGATGGAATTCAAGGGCGGTTTCGTAGAAGGCGAATACTATGACAAGGATGCCATCGTGCAGATCGCATCAATCCCTTCAAGAGATGCACTCATCTCCAAGTTCATGGGAAGCATCCAGTCACCAATCGCAAACTTTGCAAGAGTCGTATCACAGATTGCGGAAGCAAAAGCTGAGTAATCAATAACAAGATAACAGATTTAATTATTTATAAGGAGAAATAAAATGGATAAGAATCAGATTATTGAAGCTATAAAGGAAATGTCAGTTCTGGAACTGAACGAGCTGGTTAAAGCATGTGAGGAAGAGTTCGGCGTAAGCGCAGCAGCAGGCGTTGTAGTAGCAGCAGCAGACGGCGGCGCAGCAGGCGGCGAAGAAGAGCAGAGCGAATTCACAGTAGTACTTAAGGAGATCGGACCTGAAAAGATCAAGGTCATCAAGGGCGTAAGAGAGATCACCGGCCTCGGACTTAAGGAAGCTAAGGCTCTCGTAGACGGAGCACCTTCAAACGTTAAGGAAGGCTGTGAAAAGGCAGAAGCTGAAGCACTCAAGGCTCAGCTGGAAGAAGTTGGAGCAGTTGTTGAACTGAAGTAATTTAACTGCTATAATAACAACAGAAACAAACAAATAACAAAGAAGAATCTTCAGGGATGGGTGAAATTCCCTACCGGCGGTACAGCCCGCGAGCTCGAAAGAGCAGATCCGGTTCGATTCCGGAGCCGACAGTATAGTCTGGATGGGAGAAGATCGATAGGCAATGCGTTTTTTGCATTGTCATGTTTGGAAACCCGACCCTGTGGATTCACCACAGGGTCTGTTTTTATGGAAACAAAAGAGAAGTACATGAGAAGAGCCCTCGAGCTTGCCGCCATGGGTGAGGGCAGAACATCACCCAATCCCATGGTCGGATGCGTCGTAGTCAAGGACGGACGGATCATAAGCGAAGGGTATCATGAAAAATACGGAGAGTATCATGCGGAGAGAAACGCGCTGCTCAGATGCAAAGAGGATCCCGCGGGGGCCGACCTCTACGTCACCCTTGAGCCGTGCTGCCACCAGGGCAAGACCCCGCCGTGCACGGACATAATAATCGAAAAGAAAATTGGACGTGTATTTGTGGGAAGCCTGGATAGCAATCCTCTCGTGGCGGGAAGGGGCGTCGCCATCCTGAGGGACAGCGGCATCAAGGTCGAGACAGGCATCCTCGAGGAGGAGTGCCTGAAGCTGAACGAGGTGTTTTACCATTACATCAGCACGGGAACGCCTTTTGTCGCTGCCAAGTACGCCATGTCAGCCGACGGCAGAATAGCCTGCGCCTCAGGCGATTCCAAGTGGATCACAGGCGAGGCCGCACGCAGGCAGGTGCACATGCTCAGGAAACGCTACAGCGGCATCCTGGTCGGCATAGGCACGGTGCTGGCCGACGACCCGATGCTGAACTGCAGGGAAGAGGAGGGAGTCGATCCCGTCAGAATCATATGCGATTCAAATCTGCGGATTCCGATGGCCAGCCAGATCGTTAAAACCGCGGGCGAGATACCTACAATAGTAGCCACGGCGGAACGGACTCTCGAGACTTCCGAAGGAAAGGCAAAGGCAGGAGAGCTCGCCTCGGCAGGCGCGACAGTAATTACCGCGGGTGGAGCAGCCGAGGGGGAAGAGACAGATTTGAAAAACCTGATGGGACAGCTGGCAGAGAGAAAAATCGACAGCGTTCTCATCGAAGGCGGTAGCAGAATAAACGCGTCTGCCTTTGCATCACGAATAGTAAGCAAGGTATACGCCTATGTTGGAGGGGTAATAATCGGAGGAGA
>CADAHK010000020.1:0-12511 GCA_902787725.1 uncultured Eubacteriales bacterium
AAAAAGGCGGTCCCGAAAGGGACCGCCGCGTGTATTGGCGTTAGTGTCGTTTGCCGCCTTCGGCAACGTTCGATCTTGTTTCGGCTTTTGCCAGCATGAGCTTGGCGTTCTGCATTTCGGCTGATTCCTCGTCGGCGTCAGGATGCTTGCCCAGCCAGTCTTCGACTTTTGCCTTCTCGCTCAGAACTCGTTCCATGTCAATATCCTCGGACCATTCAACGGCATCTGTATAGATGACGATGCTGTCCTTGACATCTATGAAGCCGCCCGCTACTGCGGCTACGCGGAATTCATTTTTGCCGGCTCCCTTTTCCTGGATCCAGAGCTCGCCTACATCGAGGAGCTTGCACGCCCAGACGTGGCCTGCCATGAATCCTTCATCACCGTCCAGTGTCGTTACAATGACGAGTTCGACCTCGCCGCGGTAGAACAGCTTTGACGGCGTTATTACTTCTAATCTTACGCTGTTTGCCATTTTCTAAACCTTTCGCTTAAAGCTGTGCGAATCAACTATGCGCTCTTGCTTTTGCTCTTCTCGTACTTCTCGACTACCTCGTCTATGCTGCCTGCGAACAGGAACATCTGCTCAGGAATCTCGTCGTGCTGTCCTTCGAGAATCTCCTTGAAGCTGCGCACTGTTTCCTTGATCGGTACGTACTTTCCTTCCATGCCTGTGAACTGCTCCGCTACGCTGAACGGCTGTGACAGGAATCTCTGGATCTTACGAGCGCGGTTTACGATGAGCTTGTCGTCGTCGCCCAGCTCGTCCATACCCAGGATTGCGATGATGTCCTGCAGTTCCTTATATCTCTGAAGTACTTCCTGTACTCCACGGGCTGTGTTGTAGTGGTCCTCGCCGAGAATCAGCGGATCCATGATTCTGGATGTTGATTCAAGCGGGTCTACCGCCGGATAGATACCAAGCTCTGTGATCGCTCTGGAAAGTACGGTCGTAGCATCCAGGTGGGCAAATGTCGTTGCCGGCGCCGGGTCGGTCAGGTCGTCCGCCGGTACGTATACTGCCTGTACCGATGTGATGGAACCCTTCTTGGTCGAGGTGATTCTCTCCTGCAGGGCACCCATCTCAGTTGCCAGTGTCGGCTGATAACCTACTGCGGAAGGTACACGGCCGAGCAGAGCGGATACTTCGGAACCTGCCTGGGTAAATCTGAAGATGTTGTCTATGAAGAGCAGCACGTCCTGCTTTTCCTCATCTCTGAAGTACTCAGCCATTGTGAGGCCCGTAAGACCTACTCTCATTCTTGCTCCAGGCGGCTCGTTCATCTGTCCGAATACCATGGCTGTCTTTTCTATTACGCCCGACTCGATCATTTCGTAGTACAGGTCGTTACCTTCTCTTGTTCTTTCGCCTACACCCGCGAATACGGAGATACCGCCGTGCTCTTTCGCGATGTTGCTGATAAGCTCCTGAATAAGTACTGTCTTGCCTACTCCGGCTCCTCCGAAGAGACCTACCTTACCGCCTCTGGTGTAAGGCGCGATCAGGTCGATTACCTTGATGCCTGTTTCAAAGATCTGAGCTGAAGTGTCCTGTTCTTCAAAGGACGGCGCCGCTTTATGTATCGCGGACTTCATCTCGGTTTCGATAGCAGGCTTGTCATCGATCGGCTCGCCCAGTACGTTGAACATTCTTCCCAGAACTTCCTTTCCTACTGAGATCGTGATAGGCGCTCCGGTATCGATGGCCTCCATTCCTCTCTTGAGTCCGTCAGTTGATGAGAGGGCTACGCATCTCGCTACGTCGTCTCCCATGTGCTGGGCTACTTCCGAAACGATAGTCCTCCCTTCAAACTCTATATTGACTGCGTTCAGCAGTTCCGGCATCTCGTCCTCGTTGAACTTTATGTCGATTACAGGACCGATGATCTGATGGATTTTTCCTTTGTTCATTTTCGCTCTCCTAATACTTTATGCTTTTGCAAAAGTCGTATGCTGCTTAGTTCTGAGCTTCAGAACCTGCAACGATTTCTATGATTTCGTCAGTGATCGCGGACTGTCTTGCCCTGTTGTAGTTCAGGTTCAGAGCGTCCAGCATCTCTCTGGCGTTATCTGTCGCGTTCTCCATTGCCATTCTTCGAGCCGCGTGCTCACAGGTGGCTGATTCAACGACGGCTGAGTAAATCTTTGTCTCAACATATTTCGGAACAAGATAATTGAATACGGCTTCTACCGAAGGTTCGTATTCCACGAACTTGTTCACCGTCATGAAGTCAGGATCCTTCTCAACTTCGAACGGAAGGATGACCTCGTTCTTCACCTTCTGTTCCATCGTGCTGATGAACGAGGTGTAAATGAGAACGACTTCATCGATTTCCTTGTTGTCATACATCTGCAGAATCGGCGTGGACAGTTCCTTAGTCTCCAGGAAGGAAATGCTCTCCGGCGGCGCGAGGTATGAACTGTGGATGTCGTACCCGCGCTTTTCGAAGTACTCCTTGCCTTTGCTTCCGACCGCTACGATTACAGGCGGTTCCCAGTCGGCGTCGATTTCCTTCTGCGCCTCTCTGATAATGTTGGAATTGAATCCGCCGCAGAGGCCGCGTCCGCTCGTTACTATGATGTATGCTGTCGTCTTGATCTCTCTGTTGCCCGCCAGATACTCCTGCGGTATTTCAGATCCCGAGTTAAACAGCTCCTGTATTGTATTTGTAATGAAGTGAGAATTCTCGTTAGTCTTCTCGAATATGGCTTTGGCTTTTCTCAGCTTGCCGGCCGAGACCAGCTTCATTGAGTTGGTGATTCTCTCAGTACTGGTGACAGACTTTATTCGCCTTTTGATGTCCTGTATGGACTCTGTAGCCATAAGTCACACCTCCTCTATTCGCTGTCCTCTGCAGCCTCTTCCGCAGCTGCCGCTACTTCCTCAACGGCACCTGGTTCAATGATGTCTACTCCTATTGTGCGGAGATACTTCTCGTTGAACTTCTCGATTGCGGACTTGAGGGTCTCTTCCGTGCTCTCAATAATCTTGCCTTCTGCCTTGATGCTGCGTCCCACCTCAGGATAGGTTGACATCATGTAATCAAGGAATTCAGTCTCGTAATTCTTGACGTTTGCGACTCCGACCTTCTCAAGATAATGATTGATTGCAGCGTAAATGATCATTACCTGATTCTCTACAGGCAAAGGCTTGTACTGCGGCTGTTTCAGCACTTCCATGAGGATTTCGCCGTGGTCCAGTCTCTTCTTCGTCTCCGCGTCGATGTCGGATCCGAACTGTGAGAAGGACGCCAGCTCCCTGTACTGAGCCAGCTCCAGCTTGATGCTGGAAGCTACCTGCTTCATCGCCTTGATCTGAGCGTTACCTCCTACTCTGGATACGGAGATACCTGCGTTAACAGCCGGTCTCTGTCCGGAGAAGAACAGCTCTGATTCAAGGTAGATCTGTCCGTCTGTAATGGATATTACGTTTGTCGGGATGTACGCTGATACGTCTCCTGCCTGCGTTTCGATGATAGGCAGCGCAGTCAGTGATCCGCCGCCCTCTTCATCTGAAAGCTTCGCTGCTCTCTCCAGAAGTCTGGAGTGCAGGTAGAATACGTCGCCGGGATACGCTTCACGTCCAGGCGGTCTTCTGAGCAGCAGTGACATTGCTCTGTACGCCACCGCGTGCTTGGATAAGTCATCGTATATGATCAGCGCGTCCTTGCCGTTGTCTCTGAAGTACTCGCCCATGGCGCATCCTGCGTATGGCGCTATGTACTGGAGAGGCGCTGAGTCTGACGCTGTAGCGCTGACGATGATCGTGTAGTCCATCGCCCCCTTGTCTTCGAGTGTCTGTGTCAGCTGGGCAACTGTTGACGCCTTCTGTCCTATAGCTACGTATATGCAGATTACGTCTTCACCCTTCTGGTTGATTATCGTATCTATTGCGATGGCTGTCTTACCGGTCTGTCTGTCGCCGATGATAAGTTCTCTCTGGCCTCTGCCGATAGGAATCATGGAGTCGATCGCCTTGATGCCTGTCTGCAGCGGCTGGTTAACGGACTTTCTCAGCAGTACGCCCGGCGCGATAGTCTCAACCGGTCTTCTCTCAGTTGCCTGAATCGGGCCTTTGCCGTCAAGAGGCATTCCCAGAGCGTTTACGACTCTGCCGACCATGGCCTCGCCAACCGGAACCTCTACTACGGCGCCTGTCGGCTTGACGATGTCGCCCTCCTTGATGTTTCTGTCGGAGCCCAGTATTACGGCACCGACGTTGTCTTCCTCAAGGTTCTGAGCCATTCCGTATGTGTCCTCTCCGAACTGCAGCAGCTCACCTGCCATGCAATTCTCCAGACCATAAATTCTGGCGATACCGTCACCTACCTGAATAACAGTACCAAAATCGGAAACGTCCAGCTGGCTCTTATAGTTCTTTATCTGTTCTTTTATGACCGAACTGATTTCCTCAGGTCTTAAATTCATAACTTTCCTCCCTAAGATAGATTCATTTGACTAGCAAGCTCGTCAAACTTCTTCCTGTATGACGCGTCAATGATCTTGCCTTCGACAAGAATCTTGAACCCCGCCATCAGGTTGGGATCTATTTCATTATCTAACTTGACTTTCATCTGCAAAAGCTTCGAAGTCTGCTCTTCCAGCTCGGCCATTCTTTCATCTGAAAGCTTGACGACTGAATAAACCGTTCCGTAGGAGACGCCTTCTTCTCTTTCTATGAGGCTCTTGTAGACTTTAACGATTCTTCCGAAGTTCATCGTTCTTCTCTTATCTACGAGTATGTAGAGAAAATTGAGAAGTTCATTGCAGATTCTGCCTTCGAAAATATTCTTCAGGACTTCTTTCTTTTCGTCTGCAGATACTCCAGGATAATTGATGAACTGATGCAGATCCGGCTCATCTTCGATGAGCTGAACAACAGCCTGAGCTTCTTCGAGAATCTGATCCTCTTTTCCTAATTCCCGGGCTGCCTCCATGAGTGCAGTCCCGTATGTCAGATCAACAGCTAGTTCTGCCATTTCGCACTCCTTGCATCCTCAATTGCCTGATCAATGATAGCGTCCTGTCCGACGTTATCGATTTCTCTGCCAACGATCTGTTCAGCTGCGAGCATCGCAATAGATGCGATCTCCTTTCGCATTTCTTCCATGGCCTGAGCCTTTTCCTGCTCAATGGTTTTTTCGGCCTTTGCAATAATGTCGCTCGCCTGCTGACGCGCTTCTTCAATGATGATCTGAGCCTGAGCGTCCGCCTGCTGCTTTGAAGCCTTGATTATCTCGCGGCCTTCCTCCTCGACGTTCGCAATGCGCTTGCTGTAGTTTGCCATCTTCTCATCGGCTCTCTTGTTTACAGCTTCTGCTGCGTCGATCGCATCCTGAACGGCAGCGGCTCTGTCATCCATGAATTTTTTAATCTTTTCCCAGAAGAACTTCCGAAGAATGATGTACAGGATGAATACGTTGCATAGTATCATCAGTGACGACCAGTTGAATTCAATCAATCCCTGGGTCATTTCCATGGTTGTTCCTCCTTCCTTAAATCATACGAGCAATAACTTCCGACAATCTAAAGAAGTGGATTAGCGAACAGAAGCATGATCGCGATTACCAGCGCGAATATACCAGCTGTTTCTGTAAGCGCTACACCGATAAGCATCAGCTTCAGCAGTGTGCCCTGTGCCTCCGGCTGTCTTGCCGTACTCTCTACTGTCTTACCAGCATTAAAACCGATGCCGATTCCTACGCCGGCCATGGCTATCATTGCCAGTCCTGCTCCCAGTGATGAGAAAGCAGCGATTAGTTCTGCGCCTGTAAATCCTGTCATTTCATTATCCTCCTTAAATCATTTGTAGTTGATTTGATAACATTTATCTGAAACCGGACCTTGATGCAAAAGCAACCCGACCCGGATTTCATGCTTTTGCATTAACTCTCTACCGGATGTCTGCCGTTGTCAATGAATACCATCGTCAGCATTACGAAGATGTACGCCTGCAGTATAGGCTCGAACATGTCGAACCAGAAGTTAAGTATCAGCGGCCATCCTATCTGGAAGAACGGTATGATGGACTCTCTTGAGAAATCCGGATCCGCGAAGACGTTGATCAGAGCTGCGGAAGCAGTCTGCAGTCCGCTGTATACCAGCGCCATGAGAATTACACCGGCCAGAATGTTACCGAAGAGTCGGCATGCCAGCGTAACCGGGAACATACTGTCACTGATGATGTTCAGCGGCAGCATGAACGGATATGGTGATGAGAGTTCTTTGATGTAGCCCTTGGCTGTCTGTGCCTTGACCGCGTTGTAGTGGATCAGTACAAAAGTTACCAGAGCCAATGGGAACGTACAGTTGAGATCGGATGTGATCGGTCTGAGATCCAGCAGCCCGAGCATGCTTCCCAGTCCGAGGAACACGATGAGTGTTCCGCAGTACGGAGCGAACTTGTCCGATATGTCGCCCATTACATCCTTAACCATTTTGTAGACGAATCCTACGAGCATTTCACCCAGAAGCTGGGCTCCGTGCGGGACTGTCTGCATTTTGCGTGTCGCCAGGAACGCGAATAACAGTATCGCCAGACTGACTACTATGCTCCAGCATACTGTTTCACTTATAGGAACACTGCCGATTCTAAAAATAATCCGTGGTCCTAATTCCATTCGCTGTCACCTCCTTAGAGTGTCGGCCAGTCATCCTCGTCGTCATATACGCTCAGATCGTTCCATTCCTTTGGTTCGGTCCAGTCGTTGAGAGGATTCTTCTTTTTCTTGATGAACTTATACACGATGCCGTATAAGAACATGATTCCGAAGTGTATGGTTACGAAGCCTATTCCGCATCCGAAACCGCACGGAAGGCTGGCCTTGATGCATATGAAGAATACGACTCCGTATAAAAACAGTCTCACGATGTATCCAAGCAGAATCGGTGATTTCTTCGATTCCTCCATGAGCGTCTCGCCCGTCTTCACCAGAATGATGAATCCGAGGATGGATACCGCTGTGCCGGCGGCAAGGCCGACCGGGAACATGACGCTTGGTCCTATAATGAAAAGAGATACCACTTCCGCCACAGCCGCCATGACTATGGCGTATATGATTATCTCATTCCTGAACTCTTTAAGACTGGTCACTCGCCCGTCCCTTTCTTTGTCATGAAACTGGTTTCTTAGTTAGTTATAATTATACATCATTTTGCTATGATTTCAACCGCTAAACAATCGTTATTATTATAACAAAATCAATAACGGCAAGGGACGCAACGATTTACCGGATTGCATTATTATAGTACTTACGTCTGATTTTGTACTAGTTTGCGGTTCACCGTTATCTACTTGTTTACAGGTCCTTGATGACGATGTTGACCCATTTTCTTGATAGAAAACGCACCGTCAGAATGATACCCTTTATTACCTCGCCGAAGCGTACCGCCAGAACAGCGAAGTAGATAGGCCACCCCAGTTTAAGCGCGGTAATGAACGCGACGGGAACGCCGTACAGCCAGACCGGGCCCACATCCGCAAAAGCCGCAAACCTTGTGTCGCCTCCGCACCTGAGAATTCCGACGACGATCGTGCCATTATAAACATCCAGCCAGAGCAGGCACGCGTAGACGATGAACGTCTTCCACGCCATGTCGGCCCCTGCCGGAGTGAAATTGAAAAGGCTGAGAATCGGTTTGCCGCAGATGAGGGAGACGCCGCCCATCACGACTCCTATTGCCAGCGCGAGAAGCAGCAGTTTCTTTCCCATTTCATAGGCTTCTTCCTTTTTCCCTTCACCAAGCTTCTGTCCAATCATGATGAGAGCCGCGTCACCTACGCTGAAAGCGAGCATCGAGAAGATGTTGCTTATGGTATTGCAGGCCTGATAAGCCGCGCCCGCCGTGACGCCGATTCGCGCAAAGGCAGCAACATACATGGCTGTCCCCAGTCCCCACAGCGTCTCATTGATGGTCGTTGGTATGGCGTTCCTGATAATTCGCTTCGCCAGCTCCCTGCTGTAGCCGAAGTATTCGCTGAGTTCTCCTTTGATGATGTTGTTCCTCGCGAATACGAAGAACAGCAGTATCGACAGCTCGACCATCCTGGAGAAGACAGTTGCCACCGCTGCGCCCTGAATTTCAAGACGCGGAAGTCCGAAGTGCCCATAGATAAGACAGTAGTTCAGGAAGGTATTTGTGCAGAATCCGGTCACGCTTGCGATCAGCGGAAGGTGTGTCTGCTGGGTGGCGCGGAGAGCGATGGTGAAACTCTGCGTTATAGGTATGAGAAGGAAGCAGAAAGAACCCGTACGAACATACGGGATGCCCGCTTCTATGACTTCAGGGATGTTGGTGAATATCTTCAGCACATGCTCCGGCAGAAAGAACGCCACCAGAAAGAACAGACAGCCCATGCAGAAGTTGACCGTCAGCGCGAACCCCGTTGTTCTGCGTATGTTCGCGTAGTCGTTGGCGCCGAAGAACTGAGCCATGAATGTGGCGTTGCCGCTCGTGAATCCGAACACCAGCATCCAGAAGACGAAGAACATCTGCGCTGAAACTCCGACCGCGTTCAGGGCGAGCTCACCCAGCCCGCCGATCATGAGGTTATCGATCAGATTCAGACTGGACGCGATAAGGCTCTGTAAAGCAATAGGCCCCGCAATGAGGCCTACTCTTTTCATCATTGTTCTGTTGTCGATAGTGTTGAGGTTTTCTATCATCTATTTCTTTGAATCGTCCACTTCCTTTACCGGTGGGGAGTCAGGCAGCTCCTTGATAATTCTGTAACCCTTGAGGCTTACCTTGTTCGTTCCTGTATCTGTCAGGATTACTCCCAGTATCAGCGCCGCTACGAACGCGAGTCCCAGGCATTCTATATATAGATCGCGGCTGTAGAGTATCGCCATGATTCCCATTATTCCGCTGAGGCTGTACATGAGCAGCACCGCGCGCCTCTGGCCGAAACCGGCTCTGAGAATGCGGTGGTGCAGGTGCTCCTTGTCCGCAGTCCCGATTGACTGGTGGCGCAGTGTCCTTCTGATGATCGCCATGAGAGTATCGAAAATCGGCAGCCCCAGTACGAGGGCCGGAATTACTACGACTACCAGCGTGGCGCTCTTTACTGTTCCGATTATGGATAGTGCCGCCAGCGCGAAGCCGAGAAGCTGCGATCCGCCGTCACCCATGAAGGTCTTGGCAGGATGGAAGTTGAAAGGAAGAAATCCTACGCAGGCTCCGGCCAGCACCATCATGCATGTGGTCGGCAGGTACCATCCGTGGATGTACGAAACGTAAGCTATGGACAGCGCTGAAATCGCGCTTATGCCCGCGGCCAGTCCGTCCAACCCGTCAACCAGGTTTACAGAGTTGGTTATTCCGACAAGCCAGATAACTGTTACGATATAGCATGCTGCGATGCCCAGGTTCATGTGACCTTCACCGAACCAGTTGGTTACGAATTCGATCCTCAGGCCCATGGCAAAAACAACGCTGGCGCAGACTACCTGTCCCGCGAATTTGATTATGGGTTTCAGTCCTTTGATATCGTCGGCGGCGCCGAGTATGTATATGAGCGTGCAGCCGACCATGATTTCGTCAACGTGCAGGCGCCCGTGAGCAAACACCGCGAGCCCTGCCATGATTCCCGCGTATAATGCTATGCCTCCGAATCTGGGCATAGGTTTGTTGTGGACCCGCCTTTTATCCTTTGGGACATCCATTGCGCCGACCTTCGGCGCGATGAGTATCGACAGAGGCGTCACAAGCGCTGTCACAAGCGCGGCGACTACAAGGGGCGCCCACAGGTTAAAGCTTGTTGCGGTCAATTCGTCTCTCCCAGCATTACAATTCTGAGACCTGCTTCTTTCAGTATCTCAACAGCCAATTCGTCAGGGTATCCTTCCTTGACGACAATTCTCTCTATTCCTGCGTTTATGATCATCTTGGCGCAGATGACGCACGGCTGGTGCGTAATGTATATCGTTGCGCCCTCGACGCTCTGGCCCAAAGTCGCAGCCTGAATTATTGCGTTCTGCTCCGCGTGCAGCGCTCTGCACAGTTCATGCTTCTCGCCCGAAGGCACTCCCAGCTGCATTCTGAGACATCCGCCTTCTCTCTCCCCGCAGTGGGCGATTCCTCTCGGAGCGCCGTTGTATCCGGTCGCGATTATGTGCTTGTCCTGCACGATGACTGCGCCTACCTGTCTCCTCAGGCATGTGGATCTTCTGGCAGTAAGCACCGCAAAATCCATGAAATACTCGTCCCAGCTCGGTCTTCTTTCCATAGTTTTCTCCTGTATCTTTTAATAGAACACCTCGGCAAGGCAAAGGCCGCCCGGCGGGGCTGTATGTCCTGCCGCCTGCCTGTCGCCCGCTTCGATTACTTCTTTTATGTCTTCCGGTCTGCGCTTCCCCTGTCCGACTTCAACAAGCGTGCCTGTCATTATGCGGACCATGTTGTAGAGGAACCCGTCGCCTTCGATAGTGAATTCGATTCGCTGCAGACCGCCGGCTTTCTCAGCCGCTCCCGCCGCGCCTGTTTCACTCACACCCGCGGCGAACATTCTGCGTACGGTAGTCTCCCTCGGATTTCCGCCGGAAGCTTCAAACGATTTGAAGTCGTGTTCGCCCACGAAGTATCCCGCCGCTTCATTCATCGCGGCGACGTCAAGCCTTTCGCCGATGTGATACACGTAATCGCGCTCGAACACCAGCGATTTGTGAGCCTCTGCAGCAAGCTCACTGTCCGCGAGAGCCTCATTGATACCGGCGCAGATCCGGTAAACGTACCTCTTGCCTTTGCTGTTGAAGCGCGCATGAAAATCCAGCGGCACCTCCTCGGCTTTCACGATTCTGATCGGAGCCTTTGCAAAACCTCCCCGTCCGTTTTCGCTTCCTTCTCTGGCGCAAAGAGCGTTGTTTACGACAAGGGCGATCTTCTCCGTAGGAATTCCGAAGTCCGCCCTGAAGGACGCCCTCTGTCCGTACGCATGTACGCCCGCATCGGTCCGGCTGGTTCCGCTGAGCAGTATTTCCCTGTCAAAAAGACGAGTCATCGTCTGCTCCAGATATCCCTGCACGGTCCTCTCGCCGGGCTGCTTTTGCCATCCGTGAAAGGTGCTGCCGTCGTATGCGATTGTAAGAAGCACGTTTCTCTCCATACGTAGTTTATTATACAGTATCTCCTTTGCTCAAGACAAGACCGTTATCTGCCGCTCAGGATAAGACCGTTATCAGCTTGCCGGTGCCTTTGCTGTAGCGCAGCACATTATCCGAAAGCACATCCTCCGGACTCACGATTCTGCGGTTTGCCTCATACACCATCTTCTGAAGGTGGGCCATATCCTGAATCCGGCTCGCGCGTATTATGATGAACTCGTGCAGCGAACTCGGAATGGCCAGGTAATCCTCATCAAGCACGTGTGCGATCATGGCCTGGGTTCCGGGATAAAAAAGAGCCGCCGCTCCGTACCTCTCTCTGTTCGTCGTCAGTACGTAGCACGTCTCCTTGTCATCTTTGCGCTCCGGTTCATCTGTGAAATCCATCAGCCTGCTCGCCGGATGCAGGGCGGCTGAATTGGACCTCCACGCGTTCTCCAGCGCTGAGTCGAAGAGCTCCTCCATGTCGTATGCGTACTCTTCAGCGATGTGATTAGTCACAACCGTGCTGAAGACACCGCCATCGGAGGCGTCAATCTGAAGGTCGCATATAAGAACGTAGCCGTTGCCTACATCCCTGAAAGGGACCGTCTTAAGAAACTTTCTGTTGTACTGCCTTCCGGCGAGACGGAGCCCCGCGGTCTTCTTTGCATTGCCGAACTCCATGTCGGGAACTTCTTCGGGAACCGGCGCGTTCACCATGCCGTCCCTGTACGCCCACACCAGCTGCTTCAGCAGACTGTCCATGTCTTCCCCGGCAGAGTAAAGCTCGTACATGCCATTGAGATAAAATGTCGGCGCAGGATCGTCCCCCGTATGAAAGGTCAGTCCGTACATGGTCTGATCGTTCATCTTCATCACCTCCGCCGTCTGGACGTCGACCGCTTCATCTCCTTCCTCGCGCAGGCGCATCAAAACCTCCTCCGCTGCGAGCGCAGTAAACTTCTGAATATTCATTTGCAATCTCTCCTCTCTGCCCCTTATATAAAATGATGGCCGCCCTACATGAGCGGCATCGCGATTATGATGTAGGCCATTGCGCATCCGCACAGGTACGGTCCGAGCGGCTTCTGGTCCTTCTTTCCGTATCTGCCCGTCGCCAGCCCGGCCGCCGCCGCGAATCCGCTGAGCATGACCGCCGCCGCAACGGCCGCGATCGTGCCGTTGATTCCCAGCACCAGGCCCATGGCCGCGCATAATTTAACGTCTCCGAACCCGAAGGCGTTCTGATTGAAGATGAGCTTTCCCGCCAGCGCGCAGAGAAGCATGAATCCCCCTCCGACCACCATGCCGAGAAACGGCTGCCAGAATCCTCCCAGGCTTGCCCAAAGTCCCGGGTCCGCGCCTGCCTGCATTTCGGCTTCTACTTTTTCCGCGCGCCAGAGAGGCGCGAAGCCGATGGAAGACAG
>CADAHK010000020.1:12550-14532 GCA_902787725.1 uncultured Eubacteriales bacterium
ACGAACTGATCAGGAATGATCATGAACTTGAGATCCGCCAGCGCGATTATCAGCAGAATCCAGCAGGCTATCAGACCCGCCGCCGCCAGCTGTGTCGTCATGGTCGTGACTTCCGGCTGCACGTTCAGTTTGCCTTCGCTGTATTCAATGAGCGACAATCTCAGGCACAGGCATATGAAGCACGCTGAATAAACCCAGCGCCACGGGTTTTCCTTTATGCGCTTTTCGCCCTTCGCAAGGCGCGGGTCTTTTGCCGGGTCTTCTCCGTACTCGCACAGCCACGCCGCCGGCATGTGATTGAACACATAAACTGCCGCAGGTCCTGCGAAGAATCCCATTATTAAACTTGCTGCTATTTTAATAATTAATACTATCATCACAACAATATGATACCGATTTATTCTATAATTGTCAATATATTCCACAAATCAATTGTCTCCTTCTCCCCTGGCACTTGAAACAGTTTGTTGGTGTTTGTATAATGATTTTCGGGGAATTAATCGGGATAGTTCGAGACAACTGGCAGGAGGCAGAAATGGAAAGCAAAGAATACATAAACGGTTACATAGAAAGAGCTCGCAAGGCCCAGGCGGAATTTGAGAAAATGAGCCAGGAGGAAGTCGATAAGGCAGTTCAGACAATCGGCAGAGTCGTGTACGAAAACGCGCAGTACTTCGCTGAAATCGCGGTCGAGGAAACCGGCATGGGCAACGTCGAGGACAAGTGCGCCAAGAACAGGCAGAAGGCCGGCATAGTCTGGAACAATCTCCGCGGCAAGAAATCACGCGGAATTCTGGAAACAAAGATGAGCAATTCCATGTTCGCCCTCAAGTGCGGCAACGCCATAATAATCACGCCGCACCACAAGTCGGTCAAATGCAGCACCAAGGTGGTCGAAATGATGAACGCCGCCCTGGCTGAGGCCGGCTACCCTGAGAATCTGATTCAGATCCTCGACGAACACTCAAGAGAAAATACGAGAAATCTGATTTCAAGCGCTGACGTAGTCGTAGCTACGGGCGGAGCAGGAATGGTCAACGCGGCGTACAGCTCCGGAAGACCGGCTCTCGGCGTAGGCGCAGGCAACGTGCAGTGCATAATAGATGAAGGATACGACTACAAAGAAGCTGTTCCTAAAATCATAAAAGGACGCTCCTATGACAATGGCATCATCTGCTCCGCTGAGCAGAGCGTCATCTGCCCTGAGGCAGATTTCGAGAACATCCTTAAGGAGTTCGAAGCAAACGGCGGATTCGTAATCCGCGACAAAGACGGTCTCGAGAAAATCAGAGGGGCCCTCTTTGAGGACGGCAAAACCAACCGCCACTCAGTCGGCCAGAATTGCCAGAAGGTCGCTGAGCTGGCCGGACTTGAAATACCGGCAGACACGAAGGTCATAGTGGCTGTCGCCGAAGGTACGGGCGCAACGGACTCTCTCGGCGGTGAAAAGATGGCTCCTGTCATCAGCGCGTACGCGTACAAGGATCTTGATGACGGCATAAGAATCGCCGCCGAAAACCTTGAGCGCGACGGCAAAGGCCACAGCGTTTCCTTCCATTCCGACAGCGAGGATCACATCGCTAAGGTCGCTGAGAATCTCTGCGTTTCAAGATTCGTAATCAACCAGTGCAGTTCAAACTCAACAGGCGGTTCTTATTACAACGGACTGAATCCGACCAACACTCTCGGCTGCGGATCATGGGGCCATAACTCCATTTCGGAAAACCTGAACTACACTCACCTGATGAACGTATCGCGAATCGCCCGCTTCATGCCGGACAACTACGTTCCTACAGAAGAAGAACTCTGGGGTTAGCATGGCAGGGGACGGCAGAATAAAAAAATATATTTCACTCTGCCTGTTTACTTTTCTTATCGGACTCGCCGGAGGCGGAATTGTCTGGATTCTGCTACAGATAATGCAGGTCGGGATCAGTCTTCTTTGGACTGCGCTTCCGAAGGCTCTCGGCCTGTCGGCAGGC
>CADAHK010000021.1 GCA_902787725.1 uncultured Eubacteriales bacterium
AAAGGCATACCTGTCGTCATCATGGAACCTCTTAAGGGAGGCCGCCTGACTGACGCCATCCCGCCTGCGGTACAGGCAGTATGGGATGAAGCGCCGGCAAAGCGCTCCCCTGTCGAGTGGGCTTTCAAGTGGGTCGCTTCGAAGCCGGAGGTTCTCACGATACTGAGCGGCATGAGCAGCATGGAGCAGCTGAATCAGAACCTGGAGCTCTTCTCAAAAGAAGACCTCGCTGAAATAACAGACGCTGAGCTTGCACACATAAAGAAAGTCGCGGATCTTTACCGCGCGCTTATCAAGTATCCGTGCACTGAGTGCGGCTATTGCCAGCCGTGTCCGAGCGGAGTCCTCATTCCGCGGATAATCCGTTACTATAACGACTGGTGCGCTTACGAGCAGAACCCTAAGCTTAAAGAAGAATACCTAATCTGGCAGGATGAGTCGGAGCACGCGTCAAACTGCGTCAAATGCGGAGCGTGCGAGGATCACTGTCCTCAGCACCTGCCTGTCATGACAATAATGGATGAAATAGTGGAGGCATTCGGGAGATAATGACACAAATTAATTACATCACAGCCTCAGAAGCAGCAGCAAGCGTAAGGTCGGGAGACCGCGTATACATCGGAACGAGCAGCAGTTTCGCCTATGAAATTGTTGACGCTCTCTACGACAGGAAGGACGAACTCGAGAACGTAACCCTTCTCTGTTCAATGTCCATAACTCCGTGCAGGATGTTCGATACGGACTGGCCAAAGGATATCCCTCCGGGAAGCAAAGGCAACCCGTTCATTTTTGACACCTTCTTCCTCGGGGCCGGCGAGCGGAGCGCTCACAGAAAGCACAACATGGCCTTTGAATTCACATCGTTCCACTTAAGTCAGATAGACTTGTGGATGCGTGAGATCGGACGCCCTGACATCAGCTTTCTGCAGGTGTCCAGGCCTGATGAAAACGGCCGCTGTTCCTACGGGTCCGCTGGAATATGCGACCATAAATACGTCGTCGAGGAGACGAAGCGCGAAGTATTTCTTGAGAGCAACACGGGAAGTCCGTACATCTTCGGACAGGACAATCTCATAAGCATGGATCACGAAAAGGTGGCCGGCGTCGTTCTTACGGACAACAACGCTCCGGAGCTCATGCCTGACAAGATAGATGATGTCTCAAAAGAGATTTCCGAAATCGTTGTAGCTGAGGTGCCTGACGGGGCTACCCTTCAGCTGGGTCTCGGCAAGATGTCGACAGCCATCGGATACGATCTTAAGCAGAAACGGTAACGTAACGAACAGGCGCAAAGGCTTCATGGACGGGATGAGCGTCTTCTCGTTCTCAGCCGGCACTCAGGAAATGTACGACTTCATGGACCATAATCCTGAAATCTACGGCGCGCCCTTCCCTTTCGTGAACGACGCCAGAAACATAGCAAAAAACAGCAGGATGATTTCAATCAATTCTGCAATGGCGGTCGACCTCTACGGAGAGGTCGCGGCGGACGCAATGGGTTACAATCAGCAGAGCGCCGTTGGCGGTCAGCTGGACTTCGTCAGAGGAGCTCAGTGGTCCGAAGGAGGCAAGTCCATTATCGCCCTGTCCTCTTCATTCATGAAGAACGGCAGACGCAGGAGCAAGATATCGCTTCAGTTCGCGCCGGGCACGCCTGTCACTACTCCTCGCGGAGACGTGCAGTACATAGCCACTGAATACGGATGCGTCAATCTGAAGCATCTGAACATGTCCGACCGCGTACGCGCACTGATCGGTCTGGCACACCCTGATTTCAGGGATCAGCTGACTCAGGAAGCCCGCGACGCGGGGCTCATATAACAGCGAACTGCAGACATCATTTCCCCGACGAAACAGCCCTGGTTAGAATAATGATGGCACCGACCACAAGAACCATGCCGACGAGGCCGAATACTGTCGGAACTTCGTGGTAGACCAAAAGCCCGAAAATGAGCGCGGAGGTCGGTTCGGCGCCGGATGCCAGGATCGAGACGATGCTGGAGTCCATGAATTTGAAAGCGATGTTGAAGAATAGATTCGGAAGCAGCGCTGCGATCAGGGCGTAGACAATCAGGTAAGGAACATGCGACGCCGGGCTTTCGGCGATGAAACTTCCGACTACACCATAGTCTGCGAAAGGAAGCATCGGAATCAGCGCGAACAGCGCTGCGTAGAACTGAACCGTCAGAGGATGGATTTTCCGAACATCCGACGCCTCATTCGTCGCCATCGTGGCGACTGCATTGCAGATGGAAGTACCCACGCCCATGGCGAGCCCGAAAACGCTCCACATCAGACCGCCGGATTCTATCACGCCGCTGAGGAGTACGCATCCGGCAAGTACGGCAATCATGCAGATCACGCGAACCCGCGTGATTTTTTCATGAAACAGAATGGCACCGAAAATGATTACGAAAACCGGTGCCGTGCAGAGAAGAATCGTCGCCAGAGACAGACTGAGCTTCAGTATTGCGGTATTGTAGCATATATTAAAGAGAAACTGCCCGGAGATGCCGATCAGCGCAATCAGCGGCAGCTGTCTGCGCGGGACCAGAAACAGACGCCTGTCGTAGAAGAGCAACGTCAGTCCGAGCAGGATGACAACGATGATCACCCTGGAAAAAGTGATAGTAATATTGTTGAATCCGGCATCATCCAGAACTCTTACGAAAACTCCGCAGCAGCCCCAGCAAATGCCGGCGACAATCGGGAGTGCCAGTGCAATTGTCCTCATCATTCCAGTCATAATCTTCTCCCTGTCATGGAAAATGCGGGTGGTGGCGCGCCCGCATATGGTTAGGAGGAATCTCTTCCTTATCTCTCTTTGCAATAAAATCTTAACATGATATAATTCATTTGTCTAACAAATGAATTTAATAATATATATTACTGAAATTAATGAATTAAACCGATATGGAAACACGCATAGCAACAACATTTATAAAAGTGGCCGAGCTTGGCAGCATCACCAGGGCGGCAGAGCAGCTCGGTTATTCGCAGGGTGCCGTGACCTCACAGATCAAACAGCTTGAGGAGGATCTTGGCGTTTTGCTGTTCGACAGGGTCGGCAGAGGCATCCAGCTGACAGAAGCAGGCAGAAGATTCCGGGAGTATGCTGCTAACCTGGTAAGGGCGAGCGAGGACGCGGATGCTTTTGCGCTGGAAGAAAAAGAACCCGAAGGCAGGCTGATCATTGAGGCGACGTCCTCGGTCTCAATCGGTATCCTTTCGAAGCTCCTGCACCCGTTTCACAAGAGATACCCGAAGATCGAAGTATCCGTGCGGCTCTCTGAAGATACGGACATTCTGCTCGATCACGTCCGGCAGAACCGGGTGGATTTCGCTGTCTTTCTCGCTCCAAAAGGACATTACGGCGGATGTGTCCTCGCCGCGGAGAAAAAGGAAGACTTCAAGTTCGTAACCTCTGCCTCAGACCGGCTGGCGGGGAAGAAAAAAGTTCCGCTGGAAGACATTCTGGACGGCACATTTGTTTCCGACTTCATATCTACGGAGAATGAAATGCAGAATGTATATGTTGTGGAAACATATCTGAGGCAGCGCGGATATGATATTCATTCCGCAATAGAATTCGGCACCATCGCATCCGTCGTCAACTACATCAAGACCAACGGCGGCCACGCATATCTTCCGCTGTTCATGGTTGAAGACGAGCTGAAACGCAAAGAGCTCTGCATCATTGATACAGAGCCCATCGATATCAATGAATACGTGCAGGTCGTCTACTCATCGACAAGGTGGATCAGCCCGCAGATGAAAGTGTTTGCGGAATATATGAAGGAGGTCCTTGTGTAAGGAACCTCCTTCTTTCTTATTTCTTTTTTGTCAGAGTATCTTTAGCTACCGGTTTGTAGAATCGCCGCTGGATCTCGTCCCAGCTCTGGTCTCTGTCGGCCAGTATCCACATGAGCTTGGCTGTAATCGCTTCCAGCGTCATGTCACGGCCTTCTAGAATCTCAAATGATCCGGCGATACGCCTTCCGACTTCATAGCTGTCAAGATGACTTCCTTCAAGAGGAACCTGTGTCGTCATTGCCAGCACTTTCTCCTCAGGGCTGTACTTGCTGAGTTCGTCGAAGAGCGTCTGCTTTATCGACTGCGGTATTCCGCCCGCCCCGAAGCTCTCGATGACTATGCCGTCGTAGATTCTGAATATCTCCGGTATCAGCTTGGGCGACATGCTCGGCGTCAGCTTGAGCAGGAAAACCTTAGGGTTGATTCTGTCGTAAAAAACGGTTCTGCCTGCCTTTGCATTATCTGAAACCTCGTCTGTATTTACAAAGTCGGAATCCGCCAGGTACCTTACTATGCTCCCGTTGTTGATTGTCGCGATCTCCGGCAGATTGATGCTGTTGAAAGCTGAGAAGCTCATCGATCTGACCTTCCTCGCTCTTGTTCCGGCGATTACGTTGCCAGCGAACACAACCTGAACTCCTTTTGACAAAGGATCCGCGGCGTAGATGATGCTGTCCTGAAGGTTTGCCTTTGCGTCTGTGATCTCAAAGCCTATCGGCTTCTGCGCTCCCGTCAGGACTATCGGCTTGGCGGAATTCTGTATCATGTAAGACAGAACGGCCGCGGTATAGGCCATGGTGTCCGTGCCGTGGCAGATGACGAACCCGTCGTAGGAGCTGTAGTTTTCCTTGACCGCGTCGACTATTTTCAACCAGTGTGCCGCCGTCATGTCAGTGCTGTCTATGTGGAACAGTTCTTCAATATCTATGTCGATGTCCGCTCCGATCTGCGGCAGATAGCTGCGCAGCTGTTCACTTGTAAGCCCCGGTACGAGTCCGTCCGGAGACTGCACAGAGGCGATGGTCCCTCCTGTTGTTAACATCAGAATCCTTCTCATCAGCCTGTCCTTCTCAATTCCTGTGTATTATTTCTACGTCGCTCAGAAAACGCGTCAACCCCTCAGGAGCTTCGGAAATATCGTTCAGGTTGGTCCATCCCATCTGGACTATCTTGTTTCCACCGTGATAATCGCTGCCGGCCGTAACATACAGATTGTATTTTTCGGCGAGCTCGAGCACCTCACTCTGTATCTTCGGCGTAAAGCCGGAATAGAAGGCTTCGACGCCCCTGATTCCGTAGTCCATCAGATAACGGACCCGCTCGTCCAGTTCTTCGCCCATGATCAGATCGTCTCCGTCGCCGTAAGCCGGATGAGCCAGAACAGGAACTCCTCCGCTCTTGAGAATTCCCTCGATGGCGTCTTCAGGCCGCACGTGGACGTTCTTGAATTTCTTCTTGTTGATGTATTTGCTCATGGCTTCATTGATGTCATTCGCATACCCGTACTTGATCATCATGTTCGCGATGTGCGGTTTGCCCGGATTGTCTCTGTTCAGAAGCTGCACAATCTCCTCCTCCGGAAAATCGAAACCGTAAGCCTCACGCAGAAACTCAATGCGCGCCTTCGTCTTTTTCATGCGCAGCTCGTGGCCTTCGGTTACTATCTCCGATATTCCCGGGATGTACGGGTTGTATCCGTACCCGAGAATGTGGTACTTGCCTTTTTCATCCCTGCACGAAAACTCGACCCCGCGTATGAAGCCGAGGCTTTTATCCGGATCGGCGACAGGAAGCATCGGCGGAACGAGCATTCCCGCCTTGATGGCGTCGTGATCCGTTATCGAGAACAGATCGATGCCGGCGTCCTGAACCTTCTTTATTATTTCCTCCAGACTGTCAGTTCCGTCTGAAACCACTGTGTGCATGTGCAAATCTATCTTGTTCATTGTTCCTCTTTCAAAGGTCAGATTACTCTTTCATCAGCCAGCAGAACGCGTAACCGCTTAAGCGCACCTTCATTCCTGAATCGTCTCCCGGCGGCAGAACTCTGCCGCTGAGCAGGTCGCGCCAGACGGCTCCTTCGATAGTCGCCTCCGCCGGGTTCTCTGAAAAGTTGAACAGCGCGACCAGCGTCTGATCGCCGTGCTGTCTCTTCAGCCCCATCACCCTGTCGTCGCCCGTATAGTAGACGTATACCTCCGCGTCGCTGCGGAAAACATCATGCTCGCCGCGTATGTTCTTCAGCTTCTGCAGGCCGTCAAACATGAGCTGCTGCAGGGTTCCGTGTTCGAATCTCTTCTCCGCCAGGGCGAAATCGAATTTGCCCCTGTGAAGGTATCTGCTGTCATCCCAGTGTGATGGATCGTCGTGGTAGCTGTAGTCGTTGAGCTGTCCGATCTCATCGCCGCTGTATATTACAGGAATGCCCGTCTGGGTGAACATCCACGCGTGCATCATCAGATCACAGGCGAGGCCCCTCTTCAGTGAAGCGTCCCCCTTGTTGTCGAGCGCTTCTAGTATTCCGCATTCCAGACCGCAAAGGGACGCTGTCGTTCCGCACGCCCTGGCGTCCCCCAGAGACTCGGCGTCGTTATACAGCTCGCCGCGGGCCCAGCTGCCCGGCCACTTGCCGGTAAACCAGTCGTTCAGATAGCGCTTGTGCGGTTCCTCTCCAATTCCGAACTGGCCCAGGAACGCGTAATCCAGTCCCCATCCGATATCATCGTGGCACCTGAGATAATTCTGGAAGAAACAGTGCTCAGGCAGATGGCATACCTGGTCCATCTGATGCTGCAGCAGACGAACGTCTCTCGTTGCCAGAGTGTGCCACGTCGTGCACATGGTCGTAACGTTATAGAGAATATCGCACTCAGGTTTTTCCGCAGGTCCGAAGTAAGGCACGACTTCCCGCGGTTCCATGACGACTTCCCCGAGCAGCGCGACTCCAGGGCATACTATCTGACAGGCAAGATGCATCATGCGTACGAGCGTGTGCACCTGAGGCAGATTGCGGCAGTTTGTCCCGAGCTCCTTCCATATGTAAGGAATCGCGTCGAGGCGGATCACGTCCATGCCGCGGTTCGCCAGATACAGCAGATTATCCGTCATGTCATTGAAGACCATCGGATTGGCGTAGTTGAGATCCCACTGGTAATTGTGGAATGTAGTCATTACGACTTTCTGTATGTCATCGAGCCACGTGAAATTCCCCGGCGCTGTCGTCGGGAAAACCTGCGGCACGGTCTGTTCAAACTTATTCGGAATATCCCAGGAATCATAGAAGAAGTAGCGGTCTCTGGCTCCCTGATCGCCCGCCCGGGCTGCCTTTGCCCATGCGTGTTCGTCGCTTGTATGGTTCAGAACGAAGTCAAAGCAGAGTGCGATGCCCTTTTCATGACAGGCGTCGGCAAGGGCTTCCAGATCCTCCATGGTTCCCAGCTTCGGCCTTACCTTTCTGAAGTCCGCGACGGCGTATCCTCCGTCACTCTTTCCCTTTACAGAATCAAGCAAAGGCATCAGGTGCAGATAATTGATCCCGCACTCCTCCAGATAAGGCAGGTTCTTCCTGACTTCCTTGAGATTTCCTCCGAAGTTCTGAGCGTAGAGCATCATGCCCAGCAGCTTGTTTGACTGATACCAGTCCTTGTCCCCGCTGCGGACTTCGTCCAGTTTTTTCAGGGACAGCCTGCGCTCATCGGCGTTTTTTTCAAGCATCTTCATGAAGTACAGAAACGCGTCCTCGTCCCCGTAAAGCTCCATGTAGAGCCATTCCAGCTCGTCCAGAAGTTGTTTTGTGGTCTTGTCACTCATTTATGCTAATCTCCCAGTTCTTCCAATGTCGGCATGGCAGGAATCGCTCCCGGCCTCGAACACGTCTTCGCGGCCGCGCGGTTCGCAAAGGCAAGAACGCCCCGCAGTTCTTCCTCCGACGGAAGTTCCTTCATCGGCGCCAGCTTCGCCAGCACTCCTCCCAGGAATGTGTCGCCTGCGCCGTTGGTGTCTGCAACCGTCACCTTCTCCGCCGGAACAGTTCCGGTTACTTTTCCCATGCGGTAGAATACTCCTTCGCTTCCCAGTGTAATCATGATCAGTCCGATTCCGTATTCCGCGAGTTTTTCGCTCCCCTTCTCCAGATCGTCAGTTCCGGTCAGAAGGACCAGCTCCTCATCGGATATCTTAAGGATGTCGACCATTTCCAAAGGCCGCTTCATCCATTGAACCGCTTCATCCTCTCCCGGCCAGAGCGCCGCCCTGTAATTCGGGTCGTAGCTGATTCTGACGCCCTTCGCGCGGGCGCCCTGAACCGCAGCCAGAGCCGCGCTTCTTGACGGTTCCGTCGTCAGGCTCAGAGATCCGAAGTGCAGTATCAGCGGAAGCTCAGAATCGCCTGAAACGCCGCCTTTGAGAAAGGCTGCCGCTTCTTCTTCTGTAAGCTGTGTGTCGGCTCCCGGATCTCTGTAGAATGAAAAACTGCGCTCTCCGCTGTCGTCGACGGAGACGATCGCCAGCGTCGTCGGTACGGCGTACGTCTCAAAGAGGCATGACGTATCAACACGGTCTTCCTCGAGAGTTCCGCGCAGCTGGGCGCCAAAAGAATCGTGACCTATTTTTCCGATGAACCCGGTCTGCGCCCCGAGGCGTGAAGCCGCGACGGCCACATTGGCAGGCGCGCCGCCCGGGAACGCCGCGAACTGCGGTATCCCTTTTTCATCTGTTCCTGTCTGTGTCAGGTCGATAAGGACCTCTCCCAGCGTCATGATCTGTGCCATGATTACTGCCTCCTAAACGTAAAATATGCAATGCTCATACGCGTTGACAATGGTTGTCCCATCGTGCTCGCTTATCTGCGGAATATGCGCCCCGTAGTTTTTATGTATGTGTCCGTGCACAAAATATGCCGGACGGTATTTCTCAATTAAATGATTAAATGCTTCGAAACCTCTGTGGGAGACGGAATCGAAATCGTTCAGTCCCCTTGCAGGCGCGTGCGTGACCATTATGTCGATGCCGTTATGCCTGCGTATTAGCTTCCCGAGCTTCCGCGCGCGCTTTTCCATTTCCTCTTCGGTGAACGTGTTCCTGCCCTCGCGGTATTTGAACGAACCGCCCAGCCCCGCGATTCTGAGGCCGTTGTACTCATACACCTTATCTTCTATGCAGATGCATCCGCCCGGCGGATCTTCAATCAGGATGTCGTCGTGATTGCCGCGCACGTAAAGGACCGGACAGCTTGCCATCGTCGTCAGAAATTCCAGATAAACCTTATGTAAATCTCCGCAGGCTATGATCAGATCAAAGTCATCAAGCTTCCCCGGAGAATAGTATTCATAGTAATATTTTGATTCATCGTCAGCGACAGCCAGAATTCTCATCGTCTTTCTGATCGGCTGACGGAGCAGTTCTTTTATCTGTGAAGGACTCAGATCGCGAACCTTTTCATAGCCGTGCATTTCAATGAACGCCAGCATGTCATCGCAAAGAGATCTGAGCGTTTTTCCCTTTCCGATACTAACATATTCCTTGTGGAAGTAGTAATAGAAAGAGAGGAAATCGGTGCGTTCGTCCTCTGTCCACGCTTCTCCCGGGTTTTTACCCATGAGATGCTGAAGCCGCTCATAGGATCCGGGACATGAAAATTCGACCGTCCTAAGCCCGCTCCAGCCGTGAAACCGAAGGAAGGCCTCGTACAGTTCCGCTTCCTCGCTGCCGTCGCGGGCGGAAGGTATTCTGATTACGTAGGCGTCAACGCTGTCAGCTTCAAAATACTTCAGTATGCTGACTCTCTTGTTGCCCTCTTCGACGTAGAACCTGTTTCTGTACTCATACAGCTTGACAGGCTCCCGTATGCCCTCGTTCAGATGGGCGTCGCAAAGCGTAATCCACTTGTCCGCGAACTCTGAGGAACTGCTGAGAAGGGGCATAAAATTCCGCGCAAACGCGTTATTACGCCCCTCGTGTTTTGTTCCAACCACCAAAGCCAGCGGAATCTGTTCCAGTCCCAGATTCCGCCCGGCCGACATCTGTCCGGATGAAACTATAGTCTCCAGACCGATTGGATACGGGGATTCTCCCCGCGCAGTGGCTTTTTTGTATTCTTTTACCGCGAGCTTCTGCGCCTCGCGATAATCGTATCCTGACATGCCTTAATGTCCCTGTCCTTTACCACTCTGGGTGCAGCAGATTCTTTTCTGTCTCTTTGTCGAACAGGTGGATCTTTTCCATGTCGAAGGCCAGCTTTGCAGCGTCGCCTGTCTTCAGCGGTGAATCAGGTGCTACGCGAGCTGTCATCTGAGTGCCGGCTACATCGAAGTACAGGAATACTTCCGCGCCCAGCATCTCGCGAACCTTGATCGTGGTCGATACAGTGTGATCCTCATTTTCAGCGAGGAAGGCAGGGTCGTCGGAGATGTTCTCAGGACGAATTCCGAGTACAACTGTCTTTCCGTCGTAACCGCCGTCTATGAGAACCTGCTTCTCTTCGTCAGGTACGTTCAGCACGTTATCGCCTACAGTCAGCGTTACCTTATCGCCGTCAACATTTACAACCGCATCTATGAAATTCATCTGAGGTGACCCGATAAATCCGGCAACGAACAGGTTGCAAGGCTTGTTGTACAGGTGTTCCGGTGTGTTGATCTGCTGTACGATACCGTCCTTCATTACGACGATTCTTGTTCCCAGCGTCATGGCTTCTGTCTGGTCGTGTGTTACGTAGATGATCGTAGTTCCCAGCTTCTCATGGAGCTTTGAAATCTCAGTACGCATCTGTACTCTCAGCTTGGCGTCCAGGTTGGACAGAGGTTCGTCCATCAGGAATACCTTAGGGCTTCTTACGATGGCACGGCCCATGGCGACACGCTGTCTCTGTCCGCCGGAGAGAGCCTTAGGCTTTCTGTCGAGCAGCTTCTCCAGATCCAGGATCTTGGCTGCTTCGCGAACCTTAGCGTCGATCTCGTCCTTAGGAACGTTTCTCAGCTTCAGAGCGAATGCCATGTTGTCATAAACTGTCATGTGCGGATAGAGAGCATAGCTCTGGAATACCATCGCGATGTCTCTGTCCTTAGGCTCAACGTCGTTCATCAGAACGCCGTCGATCCTGAATTCACCTTCAGAGATGTCTTCCAGTCCGGCGATCATTCTCAGAGTCGTGGACTTTCCGCATCCTGAAGGTCCGACAAAGATAATGAACTCCTTGTCTTCTACCTCCAGATTAAAATCCGTTACGGCGTGGTAGCCGTTAGGATATATCTTCTGAATTCCTTTTAATGATAAACTTGCCATTATTTGTTCTCCTTTATCCGGTACTTCGCGATGTCCATCACCGCGGCACCTTTCACATAAAAGGTTATATCTTCTGCATGTCTGTCGGTGTATATGACTGCCGACATGACCTGCTCACCATCATTGATGAAAATCTCAGCGCTGAGTCTGTCTATTATTACCCTGAGATCGATCCGTCCGTCCCGGTCCCTGACCTTTGCCTGTCTTCTGACCAGCTCGGTCTTTCCGGGTCCCGCGTGGCTTCTGTCGAGAGTCACTTCCGATTTCCCGGGTTCATATGTGAACTCCGTGTAGTGCTCCGCGTCTGCCGCAAACCGCATATGGAACTTTTCGTACATCTTCCCCTCTTCAGGTCTGATATGAAGTTCCATGTCGACCGTCCTGCCCCGGACGCCGTCGAGTCTCTGTTCCCTTCCGGCGTTTTCTCCGAGTCTCACGTCTTTGTAAACGGTCTCGTCCGTCCGGTAGTCTTCCAGCTCTCTTACGGGCTTTTGCAAAAGCATTCCGTCCCGGATTTTAAGCTCCCTCGGGATGCTCATCTGTCCGTTGATCGGAAGGTCGATGCCTCTGTGCTCCGCTGTCTGCGGGTTCTGCATCCATCCGATCAGGATACGTCTTCCGTCTTCTGCGGAAACTGTCTGTCCCGCGTAGAAGTCGAATCCCTGCTCGGTGCTCTGCCACCAGTCCTCGCGGAAGCTTCCGCCTTCGCTGTCGAAGGTTCCGATCCTGCAGATGCTTTCCACTTCTCCCATGGTTCCGGCCAGCAGTACATGCCTTCCGTCCAGTTCGAAGAAGTCCGGGCATTCCCACATCCATCCGGGCTTGCCTTCGCCGTCCGCCAGAACGCTTTCGAATTCCCATTTCAGTCCGTCCCTGCTTCTGTAGAGAAGGATCTGGGCTCCGTGCGTCTTGTTGTGGTTGGCCATGACTGCCCTGAAGGTTCCGTCTGCCTCCTGCCACAGCTTCGGGTCGCGGAACTCGTACGGGTCGCCGCCCTCAGGCAGCATGTCCCCCGTGATGACGGGATTGCCGTCATGCTTTTCGTAGTTTACTCCGTCTCCGAAAGCTACGCACTGGATCTGCACTCCTCCGTCCCTCGGCTCTTCGGTATCAGGCCGGCAGCCCGTATACATGAGCATGTGCCTGCCGTCTTCATAGGTCAGCGCCGTTCCTGAAAAACATCCGCCGACGTCATATTCCCGGTCCGGCACGAGAGCGTCCGGGAGACGTTCCCATCGTATGAAGTCCTCGCTTACCGCGTGTCCCCACCTTGTCGGTCCCCAGATGGTCGCATCGGGGTAGTACTGATAGAACAGGTGGTACTTGCCGCCGTATCTGCTGAATCCGTTCGGATCGTTCATCCAGCCTCTCTCAGGCGTCAGATGAAACACAGGTCTTTCGTTTTTATTAAATTCACTCAGCTGCTGATTCTTCATTCTGTTCCATTGATTTGAAAATCGGATCGTATATCCTGACGCACAGGTAACCCGGTATCGTCAGCCCGTACAGCAGCACCAGCAGGAATATTCCGTGCATTAGCCACAGGAGGGCTGCCCAGGCAGCGCAGACTGCCAGCATTCCCAGCGTCCTCGGAATGTGCCCCAGAGCGAGAGCCGCCGCGTTGACGAGTGTGCCACGCGCGGTGTTCTCAAACCTTGAGAGCAGGGCGAAGGTATATATACCGACGCCGAACACGCATATTCCGATCACTGTGATGATGATCATGAACAGTGTTGCTGCTTTTGCATCTATGGAGTGAAGCATCATCAGTTCCACTCCCGCAACAGCGAATATCGCTGCGAAAAGCAGTCCCAGTCCGATCCCCTGCTTCAGGTTCTGTCTGAAGGATTTTATGAACATCTTCCAGACGTAGGTTTCATCCTTTCTAACAAGGTGAATCAGGACGTTGTTCATGGCCGTGATCGCGGCTCCGGCTGTAACGATCGGGATCATGCAGGCAATTGTCATCAGGTTGAGAACCGCCATGTCCACGAGTCGTGAGAGAAACCGCATGACCGGGTTGTTCGAGTCAAAAAACCGATCCATTTCCCTGTCCTATCCTTTGACTGCACCTGCTGTAACACCTGCAACGATATGCTTCTGCAGGAAGAGATACAGTATCAGTATCGGCAGCATGGCCAGCAGCAGAGCCGCCATTACAAGTCCGATGTCTGTCGAATAGGTTCCGTAGAACGCCTGCGTCGCGATTGGAATTGTGTAGATTTCCTTATCTGTAAGTACAAGGCTCGGCAGGAGGTAGTCGTTCCAGAAGGCCATTGCATCGATGATGGCCACTGTAGCGACAGTAGGTTTGAGCAGCGGGAAGACGATTTTCCAGAAGGTCTGCCATCTGCTGCAGCCGTCAATCAAGGCGGCTTCCTCCAGTTCTATCGGAATATTGGAATGTATCGCTCCGTGGAACATGAATGTCGCCATCGACACTGAGAATCCCACGTGCATGAAGATCAGGGTGATCCTGCTTCCCAGAATTCCGAAGATTCCGCCGTATAC
>CADAHK010000022.1 GCA_902787725.1 uncultured Eubacteriales bacterium
CTTTCTCAAGCGTTTCGCGCATCTCTTCGGCTGACAGTTCTTCGTCCGCGAACCACGGCATTCCACCTCTGACCCGATAATGCTTATCAACGCTATACGCGCCATTTGATACAAAACAGCGATAACCGCCAATGGTATACAATCCTTCTGCAGCAAACATAAGTGTCGGGAACTCCGACTCCCGATATACTTCTCCGGAAACAATGCCGCTCACAGTCTCGAGTTTGTAACTGCTGATGTTTTCTGGCCGCGCCTCATGATTGCCTCTGAGAAAGAAAAACTCACACGGCAGTTCACTGAGTTCCTTCTTGAGTTCAATATCACTTGAATCAAGGTAATAATTGACCCCCGCATCGCCCAGAACGATGACCAGATCTCCACCTTGTAAGTCTAACAGCCTTAATCTGCTGAAATCCCTATGCGTATCTCCTGTTATAAAAATCATATTGTTAGCTCCCGCCAATCTTTTTTAAGCCGTGCAGATCATCACCATCTCGTCTTTTTTGCAAAAGCATCCACTAGACTCTGAAGTACTTTCCGGCGTTCAAACCTGCAGCAACACCCCGCACACATACGCACAGCTATTTGATGCTTTGTCTTCTTCGATTTCTTTGATCTTGCCATTGTTTTTCATTCTTCTCGGTTTTCGTTTATTATATTCCATTTCCTTCTCGCTGCATAGTGGTGTACTGTTGGGGTGGCTCGCGAAATTTGAGTTGTCTTTCGCCAGGAACAGATGATCATCGGACACCTGACTTATTTCTCAGGCTTGCATGTCTGAGAGGAACAGAAAATAAGAGGATATCTCTGACGTGCATCAAAGAAATGCAGCACAATTTGGAATCTTCCGGATCCAGAGCCACATCTTTTACAGGGCCGTTCTTCATGCTGTATAGCTGCGGAAGTCTGGCGAGCGGGTGGCCGCAGGTTTTTCTGATTTCGCACCTGATTTCTGCGGTACTTGACTCATGGAAGAGTCAAGTCCGAATTTGTGTGTAAATTACCTTAAGGCATATTGCTATGTCGTTTATGCAGCCTGCCTCCGCTGTTGCTCTGCCACCACTATCAGTTTCCGTGGTGCCTCCGATTCAATTAATGAGGCATAGGTTTTATTGTCGAAAATCGCCCTCTGCAACTGAAGTTCATCGTTTCTTTCCATCAGTACAGCTCCCATAAGGCGAATCACCGATCGATCGTTTGGAAACACTCCTAATGCTTTCGATCTGCGTTTCAACTCCTTGTTCAATCTTTCTATATGATTGGAAGTTCTTAAAAACCTGCGCATCCCGTGTGGCAGGATCATTACAGTCATGGCATCTTCAAAACCTTCGTCCAGGCACTCCACTGCTGCTTCTGCAACATCTCTGTAGTCTGAGATGATGGAATCTCTCTTCTTCCGTGCCGCTTCCATCGTCTTGCTGTTGAACATTTCATGCAGCTCGGTCCGCAGACCTGCCTGATATTTCTTCGGCGTTTTATCTACTATGTTCCGGAGAAAATGAAATTGGCATCGTTGCCACGGAACTCCGGGATATTGTTTGGTAACAGCATCTATTATGCCCTCATGGGCATCCGATGTGATCATGAGAAGTCCGCTCAGACCACGTTTTTTCAGGCTTTTCAGGAATGTGTTCCAGGTCTCTTTCGTTTCAGAGTGGCACACATCGAATCCGAGGATCTCCCTTATTCCGTATTCATTGACCCCGTAGGCGATCATGAATGCCTTGGATATGAATCTGTGCTTTTCCCTGACCTTGAAGTATGTTGCGTCGACCTCTATGAATGGGTAATGCCCTTCCAGCGGTCGGTTCCTAAACTCTTCAACTTTTTCATCGAGTTCTTTACACAGTTCTGATACCGTCGACTTTGTATATGTCTCGCCACAGAGCGTTTCCACTACCTTTGCGACCTTGCGTGTTGACACCCCGTTCACAACCATCTCTGCCATGCAGGCAATAAGTGCTGCCTCGCTGCGTGAGTAATTGTCGAAGATCATCGTCCTGAACGGAACGTTTCTATGTCGTGGAACCTCTAGTGTAATGCTTCCAATACGAGTAGCCAGCCGTCGCTGCCTGGAGCCGTTACGGCTGTCTGTTCGCTTCTCTGAACGTTCATAGGGCGCCGCTTTAAGCTGTTCCGCCGATTCTGCCTTTAGAACGCTGTTCAAACTGTTCTGAAGAAGCTGTCTGAATGCTTCATCGCGGTCATCGCAAAGTAATTGTAGTATTTCTTCCTGATCTAATGTAATATTGATTTGAGCCATCGTGTTCTTCCTCCTTCGGTATTATGTTGTTTTGGTCGACTTACATTATACCTAAAGGTTGAGCATCTGGCTCTTTTATTTATTAATTTACACCATTATATGGACGTAGCCGTTTTTTCGCCTTGGCCGGCATAATTTTTGATAAACAAGTGGGATTTGGTGGGTTTGGGTTGCTTTTGCACCTGAATTGACGGTCGAATTGTGAGAAATCGGCTCGAGTTGTGAGATTTTTACACCAAGATGCTTGTTTTTACACAAACACCCGCGGCGCTCGCCATGAAACCCGCGGCACTTGCCATGAAACCCGCGGCACCCGCCACGCCCGGGTTTTTCTTTTGTATTTTCGCTCTTCAGCCCCAATCTCGCATAGACATCACAACGCCTGTTATATATAATGAAATCGCATGGGAGCAGGTCCGGCGAATTCGTGGCCGGGCAGGCGACGCCAACACATATTAAGTGAAATCGGAGGCAAAAGATGAAACTTTACGAAAATGGAATTTATCTTGTAAACGGTACAGAAATCATAGAAGACAACGGGGACGCGGCTGCGAAACTGGCGCAGAAGGGCATCACCGCTGACAAGGCCGAAGCTGCAAAGGGCACAATGGCTTACAACATTCTGAAGGCCCACAACACTTCAGGCAACATGGAAAAACTGCAGATCAAGTTCGACAAAATGACGTCCCACGACATCACGTTCGTCGGAATCATCCAGACGGCAAGAGCGTCCGGACTCGAAAAGTTCCCGATTCCGTACGTGCTGACCAACTGCCACAATAGCCTTTGCGCTGTAGGCGGAACTATAAATGAAGACGACCACATGTTTGGACTGACATGCGCCAAGAAGTACGGCGGCGTGTACGTTCCTCCTCATCAGGCCGTCATTCACCAGTACGCCCGCGAGATGCTGGCTGAAGGCGGAGCCATGATTCTGGGTTCTGACTCACACACCAGATACGGAGCTCTCGGCACGATGGCAATGGGCGAAGGCGGACCTGAGCTTGTAAAGCAGCTGCTGTCACAGACTTACGACATCAACATGCCGGGCGTCATCGCAATCCACATGACGGGCGAGCCTGCAATGGGCGTTGGTCCTCAGGACGTTGCGCTGGCCATCATCGGCGAAGTATTCAAGAACGGATACGTAAACAACAAGGTCATGGAATTCGTCGGACCTGGAGTCGCATCCATGAGCGCGGACTTCAGAATCGGCGTCGACGTAATGACTACAGAGACAACATGTCTGTCATCCATCTGGGTAACGGACGAGAACATAGAAGAGTGGTACACGATTCACGGAAGAGCGGGCGACTACAAGAAGCTGGCTCCTGCTGACGTTGCTTACTACGACGGATGCGTCGAGATCGACCTGTCGGCCATCAAGCCAATGATCGCGATGCCGTTCCACCCGAGCAACACCTACACGATCGAAGACGTACAGAAGAACCTGGCGGACGTGCTCGCGGATGTAGAGAAGCGCGCGCTGGTCAGCCTGGACGGCCAGGTCGAGTACTCGCTGCAGGACAAGATCCGCGACGGTAAGTTCTATGTAGAACAGGGCATCATCGCGGGATGCGCGGGCGGCGGATTCGAAAACATCTGCGCTGCGGCTGACATCCTGAAGGGCAAGTACATCGGCGCGGACGAGTTCACTCTCAGCGTATATCCGGCAAGTACGCCGGTCTACATGGAGCTGCTGAAGAACGGCGCTGCCCAGACGATTCTCCAGTCAGGCGCGATCATGAAGACCGCGTTCTGCGGTCCTTGCTTCGGCGCAGGGGACACTCCGGCAAACAACGCGTTCTCCATCAGACACTCCACGAGAAATTTCCCGAACAGAGAGGGTTCAAAGCTTCAGAACGGTCAGATTGCATCAGTCGCTCTCATGGACGCGCGTTCCATCGCGGCGACGGCGGCCAACAAAGGCTTCCTGACCGCCGCAACTGAAATGGATTGCGAGATCAAGGCGCCGAAGTACTTCTTCGACGCGGAGATATACAAGAACAGAGTATTCGACAGCAAAGGCGTCGCGGATCCGTCGACCGAGATCAAGTTCGGACCTAACATCAAGGACTGGCCGGCCATGAGCGCTTTGCCTGAGAACATGATCCTCAAGGTCGTATCGGAGATTCACGACCCGGTAACGACGACTGACGAGCTCATTCCGTCAGGCGAGACTTCTTCATACAGATCCAATCCGCTCGGCCTCGCGGAGTTCGCTCTTTCGAGAAAGGACCCTGCGTACGTAGGTCGTGCAAAGGCAGTCCAAAAGGCCCAGAAGGCTCTCGAGGAAGGCGAGGATCCTGTAGCGGCTCTGCCTGAACTGGCGTGCGTTCTGATGAAGGCTAAGACGGTTTGTCCTGAACTGGCTTCAGACAACATGGGCGTCGGCAGCACAATATTCGCGGTCAAGCCTGGCGACGGTTCAGCCAGAGAGCAGGCGGCTTCATGCCAGAAAGTTCTCGGCGGATGGGCCAACATTGCCAACGAGTACGCGACGAAGAGATACCGTTCCAACCTCATCAACTGGGGCATGGTTCCGTTCCTGATTCCGTCAGGTGACCTGCCTTTCGCGAACGGCGACTACATCTTCATTCCGAAGATGCGCGAAGCGATCGAGGACAAGCTGACTTCGATTCCGGCCTATGTTATCAAGGGAGCTGAGGGCTGCGAAGCTTCCTGCTGCAAAGACAACGGCTGCACGATCGATCAGTTCGACCTGCAGCTCGGCGAGCTGACCGACGACGAGCGCGAGATCATCCTCAAGGGCTGCCTGATCAATTACAACAGAGTGTAATATATTGCGAGAGAGCGCCGTTCGGCGCTCTCTTTTGATTTCAGTTTAGACGGTGAAACAGATATCACAAACACTAAAGAGGTCAACAACATGAAGACGATAACTTTTAACGTGCAGACAGACAAGCACACGCAGATGAAAGATATAACGATGCAGGTACAGGACGCCGTTCGCCAGAGCGGCGTCACGGATGGCCTTTGCATTGTGTTTATCCCGCACACCACTGCGGCTGTCACGATAAATGAAAACGCGGACCCGGATGTGGTCCGCGATTTGAACATGGAACTGGATAAAATCGTTCCGTGGGAGGACGGCTATCACCATATCGAAGGCAACTCGGCCGCCCATCTGAAGTCCAGCCTGGTCGGCGCGTCCGAACAGATCATAATCGAGGGCGGGAGGCTTTTGCTTGGCACCTGGCAGGGCGTCTACTTCTGCGAGTATGACGGTCCGCGCCACCGCAAAGCCATCGTCAAGATTATTGAAAGGTAGCCACTGCTTGACGGCAGGGCCCCTCACTACTTGACGGCAGGATGCCTTACTCCCCGTACGTGATGATGATGCAGCCCTCCAGGTTGCCGAAGTTGATGTGCTGCGCCGCCGAACTGTAAAGGTGTCCCCATGGGAAGTCATAGAAGATTCCGTCGTCGGTGTCTCTGGTCGGCTCTACGTCGACGTTTCTCTTGAGCCATTCTTCGCAGATTTCCTGCTTCATATGGCTCTCGTCCAGAATATCTTTCATTGAGCTCTTCAGCTTCGGATCGAGCAGAACGACTTTGCTGTCGTCCTCTTTCAGGATTCTTACTGATGCCTGAAACTCCACGCCGTCTGATACGATCGGCTTGTTAAAAAGCACTTCGAGATATCCGTGTGCGTGAACGCGCACGACGGCAGTATCGATTCCGAGATCCGTCAGTTCGTCAGTGGTCGTCTCCGGGCCGATAACGTATCCGTCGACATTTATATAACCTTCCTTGATTCTATCCATAGTGATTCTCCTTTTCTGAATATTACCTATGTTGTTACTATTGTATGCCAAAAAAGGGCGCTTGGCTATAGCAACCTGCAGAATTCGCCTCTGCGCGTTTTTTTCGCTTCGTTGGACATATTCCCTAGCGGCTTCATGGGCTTCTGAAATCGCTTGTTTTGGCTTATAGGTCTTTTGGCGAAAAATGATAGGTCCAAAGACCTACAAAAAACGCAAATAAGACCTATTATTTCGCGGCGGGGAAGACTTTCATAGGTCTTTTGGTGAAAACTCATAGGTCCAAAGACCTACGAAAAATGCAAATAAGACCTACACGGGCCGCCTGCCTTTGCATAGATTGCGAAAAGTTTGAGCATATGGCCGAAAAGCATAGTATAATAAGGCAGATACGGAAACCATATTTGGAGAAATACAGCTCGAAGAGATAAGAAGGAACTACGATGGACAAGTTTGAACAGTTAAAAGAAGATTACAGGAAACTTGAGCAGCTGACAGCCGGGTTTGCCGGCAGCGAGAAGGAATTCCAGCATTACACGGAGGAGTGCGCGGTCAGGATCTGGGGAAAGAACAACACCTATGAGGAAGACTACGCCAAGGCGCTGGAGGCGATTACGGGCAAAAGCTATACGCAGCAGCAGGTCGAGACGGTCATGGACTCTTTCAAAGGCAAAGTCCAGGGGCCGGACGTTCCGCGGTTCTTTAAGAACATGGCGGGAAGCGACAAGGAGACCGCGAGCTTCATAAGCGGCTTCAACAGCCTGCTCGTCGCGCTGGCGGAGATCAACGGCGATTTTACGCTCGAGGAAGCGAACGAAGTCCAGAGGATAATGTACACCTTCTATAAGACAGGCAAATCAAGCGGATACAGCGGACTGCTCAGTCCTGTGTTTGGCGCGATGGATGAGCTGCTCGGCAGCGTCGCGGGATTCACCGGGCACTCCGGCTCGGGCGGCGGCTCGGGTGCAGGTGGCGCAGGATCAGGCGGCGGTGCAGGCGGCCCAGGTGCGAACGGCCCGGGACCTATATATACCGGACCGGTGTCGGACGGACTGGATCCGAGCAAAGATCCGCTCATGAGCTCCCTCGACGACTTCCAGAAAGAGCTGGAAGAGCTGGCCAAGAAAAAACCGAAGGGCGGCCCGAAGGAATTCGAGGAAGAAGTGAAGACCGAGGTCAAGGAGCCGGAGACACCGAGAAGCGAAGAAGAGCTGAACAAGCTGATTGCGGAGATGGACGAGCTCATCGGCATGGAGAACATCAAGAGCGACGTTCGCAGCCTCATGAACTTCATCAAAATCGCAAAGCTCAGAGAAGAGCGCGGCATGAACAAGACGAAGATGTCATACCATCTCGTTTTCACCGGAAATCCGGGAACAGGCAAAACCACCATCGCCCGTCTTATCGCGTCGCTTTATTACCAGATCGGCGTGCTGCCTAAGGGGCAGATGGTCGAGGTCGACAGGAGCGGTCTGGTCGCGGGTTACGTGGGACAGACAGCGATCAAGACCCAGAAGGTCATTCAGGAAGCCATGGGCGGAGTGCTTTTCATAGATGAGGCGTACGCGCTGGCAGACAACCAGGAGGGCAGCTTCGGTGCGGAGGCAATCGAGACTATCCTCAAGGCAATGGAAGACCACAGGGACGAGCTCGTCGTAATCGTCGCGGGCTACACCGAGCTCATGCACAAGTTCATAGATTCGAATCCGGGACTCTCGTCAAGATTCAACAAGTACTTTGAGTTCAAGGACTACACCGGCGAGGAACTGCTCGGCATATTCAAGTCCTTCTGCAAAAAGAACGGCTACAAAATAGATGAAGAAACCGAAATCATGCTCAGGACGAAATTCGACGCCATGTACGAAGCACGCGACGAGAACTTCGGCAACGCGAGAATGGTAAGAAACATCTTCGAAAAGGCTATTGGCGTTCAGGCTGACAGACTGGCGGCGCTGGAAGAAGTGTCCGATGAGCAGCTGCAACTCATTACACCTGAAGATCTCGAAGGCCCGTGCAACGAGTACGGACAGTACAAATAAATAAGCAAAAGCAATAAAGCAAAAGCAATCTGCGATGTCGCATGGCATGCGACCACGAACCATCTCTGGTAGTTTATCATGATACCAACAAAAGAAAACCGGTAGCTGAGAGCAGCTGTGAAAAGGAGGTATCATTATGAAAAATGGAATGACAGAGATGGTTTTTGTTATCGACAGAAGCGGATCCATGACGGGTCTGGAGGACGATACTATCGGAGGATTCAATTCAACGATCAAAAAGCAGAAGGAGGAAGAAGGGGAAGCAAAGGTAACCACAATTCTGTTCGACAACAGGTATGAAGTTCTTCACGACAGGTTCGACCTCAACCAGATTGGTGAGATGACAAGTGATGAGTACTACACCAGAGGAACGACAGCGCTTCTGGACGCTTTGGGCAGAGCGATCAGAAAGACCGTAAACGTTCAGAGACATCTGCCGGAAGAGGAACGTGCTGAGAATGTTGTATTCGTAGTAATCACTGACGGTTATGAGAACTCAAGCCGCGAGTTCAGCTACAGAGACATCAGGCACATGGTCAAAAAAGAACAGGAAAAGTACGGATGGGAGTTCCTGTTCCTGGGCGCCAACATTGACGCCGTAGCAGAAGGCGGGAGAATGGGATTCCGCGCGGACAGATCAGTCAGATACATGCATGACGGAGTAGGTACAGGTCTGGTTTACGACTCAGTCAACAATGCAGTCAGGAATCTGAGAACAAAGAAGCAGATCAACGACGACTGGGATGTGGAGATCAGAGCTGACTTTGCGGCGAGACACAAAGACCACGGCAGGAGATAATCAGGGGCGGCAACAAAAAACGGCGGTCGGGATGACCGCCGTTTTGCGTTCGTGATGCGAGCTGCTTATATGTTCCAATCGAAGTATTCGTCGTCGTTCTGTTCCCAGTCCCAGCCTTTGAAAGTGAGTTCGGGACTTTCGACGCTTACCCTTGTATTTGCAGGAACCGATTCCGTGATGAAGGCGTTGCCGCCGATCGTCGAATTGGCTCCGATGACCGTCTCGCCTCCGAGGACAGACGCGTTTGAGTAGATCGTTACGTTGTTGCAGATGGTCGGGTGTCTCTTGACTCCTTCAAGGAGCTGGCCCTGACGCGTCGAAAGCGCGCCGAGAGTTACGCCCTGATAGAGTTTTACGTTCCGACCGATTTCCGTTGTCTCGCCGATAACGACGCCTGTTCCGTGGTCGATGAAGAAGTATTCGCCGATGGTCGCGCCCGGGTTGATGTCGATACCGGTCTTCGAGTGGGCATACTCCGTCATGATACGAGGGATGAACGGCACCTCTCTCAGATAGAGTTCATGAGCGATTCGATAGACGAAGATTGCGTTGAGTCCCGGATAGGAGGAGATGATTGCCTCCTTGCTCAGGGACGCCGGGTCGCCGTCGTAGCCGGCCTGAACGTCGGTCATGAGCACTCTCTGGATCCTTGGGAACTGCGCCGCGAAGTCGTAACTGATGCGCTCGGCTCTGTCGACGATCTCAGGATCCCGATGGTCCGCCTTTTCATTGTAACTGAAAGCGGTGATAATCTGCTTTTTGAGTTCCTCGATGATCGAGCTGAGCATCTCGCCGGCGAAGTAGTGAGAGTTGGCCTTATCGAATGAGTGCTGCCCGAAGTATCCCGGGAACATGAGCCTTCTGATCGCCTTTATGATCGTTACGATCCTGTCTCTGTCCGGCAGGCGCGGTTTGTCCAGCGCGTTCAGCAGATCGATCTCTTCGTAATTCTTGTTTATTTCCTGAACAAGCTCATCCAGGAGCCTGCTCTTTTCTTCCTGTTTCATTTCAAACCTTTCTTCCGACACAGGCGGGTTGCCTTTGCATGCAGGTAATTGGCCGGGTTGCCTTTGCCTGCTTAAAAAAACGGCGCAGCCGAACCGGCCGCGCCATCTTCGCTACATGTCGGTTCTTATTCCTCTTCCTTAACGCCAACCGGCTCGAAGTATTCTTTGCCTACTCCGCACTCCGGACAGATCCAGTTTTCAGGAAGATCTTCAAACGCTACTCCAGGAGCGATGCCGCCTTCGCGGTCGCCTTTCTGAGGGTTGTAAACGTAATCGCATGCCTTACAACAATATTTCTGTGCCATAGTTAACCTCCGTGAGTTTTTTCATCCAAATACCTATAATTTATCCTGTGCTATATTCTAACGGAATTGAGGCAAGAGTGCAATACAACAATGCAAATTGAATGGTTCAGCGAGATGAAGTTTTAAAACAAGATAAACAATTCAGAGTATTTGGTTTATAATAGTGCAAAAGCAGTAATACGCGTGATTGCGAGGAGGCGTACCATGAAAAAATATATTATCGGAATTCTGATGCTAGGAATTCTGTTGTTCGCTCTCTGCGGATGCGGCGGATCTCCACTTGCAAAGGCATACGATTCGCTTTCCGCCCTGTCTCAGGGAGAAGCTGACAGCGACACAGGAGTTCCTGTGGACAGTCAATTCGCTGTTCAATACGATGAGGAAAGTGAAACACTGGTTATAGATATCGAAAATGGCGCTAAGCTGGGACCTATATTCGACGCCCTTTACGAAGCGGTCGACGGTGAGGATATCGGAACCCTGATTTTTAATTTATCGGGAACCAAGGGGGACGATTACGAGAAAACTCTGGTTAAGAAAATCGGCAAGCTGCCGTGCAATTCACTGGAACGGCTGGGTCTGAATTATCCGATTCTCGATTATGCCGGTCACGGCTGGATTGCCCTTGCGGACAAGACCGAGAACCTGTATCTCGATACGAACTGCAACGTGTTCTGGGATTACAGCGACAAGGAGCTCAAGGCGCTCAGCAAAATCAAGGATGTGCAGTTCGTTAAGGACGAGTACAACCTGCGGATGAACGGCATGAGCAAGCTCAGCGGAATCGAGACGCTCACCTTCGTGCCGCCGTCGGAATTCCAGGATCCGGAGAGCGCGACTGAAGAAAAGGATCCGCTCGCGGCGGTGACCGAAGACAATCCGTATCTGAACGGCGAAAGTACCGACAGTACCAGCAGCATGGACAGCACTGAAGCGTCCACTGACGAGTCCGGTGAAGAGGTGCCGGAGCTGAAGAGCTTCGATTATTTCTCGAACGACGATGACGGCATCTGGGAATTTGGGAACATGGAAAACCTGAAGACGCTGTTCATCTATCCGGAAACCGGTTATGAACTCACGGGCGGCGGTGAGACGTTCATCAAGAAAGTGCAGTATATGAATCCAAAGCTGCAGGTTAATGCGCCGGGAGCGGCGGGTACGGAAAATCTGGTTGCTGTGACCGAGATCGAGACGCCGAGCATTACGGATGAACAGGCGGCTGAACTGCTTGCCCAGATTCTCGAGGAGGACGTCGACAAGGTCTACGAGGAATGCGATAAGTACAGCAAAAAAGACGGCGAGGCGGTGCTCACCGGCAAGTCGCTGATCTACGTGGCTGATCCGAGCATGGATGACTGGAGCGACAAGAAGGTATACAGCACCATTGGAGACGTTAAGATTCAGGAGCCTTCAAAAGAAGGCATAAAGGTTCCGGCGTCAGTCGGCGATTACCAGACCTTCGTTTACGTCTATCCGACGTACTCCAGGACAGGCGTTTACACAAGCGGTACAAAGGCATACTCGCAGACGCTCCACGTGCAGGTCTACGACATGCAGGACAAGGTGAAGTATGACGCGGAAACCGTCGGAACGGAACCGGCGCCGCAGTCGTTCTCGTACTTCGTGGGCAGCGTGCCTGACAAGCACTCCGGCGAAGTGGATCTCAAGAAAGCCTACGATTATCTGAGCAAACTGAAGACGAAATAAAAGAAAGGCTGCCACTCCGGCAGCCTTTTTCAATTTGTATCGGTTGAAGTTTTCGGTCACGCCTCACTTGAGGTTTTCGGTCACGCAGCGGACGGTCTGTTCGCGCTGGTCGTCAGCGGATATGGCGGCTTTGCCGTCGCCCTCCTGCAGACCGTAGGAACCGAACTGTGAATGGTTGCCTCCCTTTATGACATTTTCAATCGTGTCAGGAGGGAGGTTCTTTTTATTTGCGGCGTAATCGTCCATGTTGAGCACGCCGTCGGCGTCGCCGTAAATCGATACGACGGTGATGTCCTTGTCGGACATGTCAGTCGTGGAATATGCGGCGAGCAGAAAGAGTCCGTCGAAGTCGGAGATGGCCGCGTACTTGGCCGCCATGGCGCCGCCGAGCGAGTGGCC
>CADAHK010000023.1 GCA_902787725.1 uncultured Eubacteriales bacterium
TTCTCATACATTCTGGTATGTGCTCTCATGTATCTGCCGGGTGTTATCATCTACATCATCAAGAGAAGAGAAGAGGGCGGCCCGATCTTCCCGAAGGCGTACGACAAGGTGGTATTTATCGTGCTGTGCGCGCTGTTCGTACTGTTCTTCGTGCTGATCGCGTCTGGAAACCAGTTCGTACTTTCAGGATTCTAAAGCAAAAGCCTGAGATACGCTTACGGTTGACAAGCAACGTACAAAGTAATATTATTGACGGGTACATTTTTCTGACGGGGTATGGATTTGAGGCATGAAGTGAGGAGAAACTATGGAGATAGAACTCAAATACAACATCCCTGACAGCGCGACAGCTGACCTCATCTGGGAGAACGAACTCTTCAAGGAAGCTGAGGAAGCTGACTCGAGAGAAGTGCTGAACATCGACGCCAGATACTTCGATACCGAAGATTTCGATCTGGCAAGAAATGAAGTGGCATACAGAGTAAGACGCGAGGGAGAGCATCTTGTGGCCGCTCTCAAGTGGAAGGGTCACACAGAGGATGGACTTCACGTCAGGGAGGAAATAAACGTACCTGTAGAGGACGACTTGCCGGATCTGGACGTTTTTCACGAGAGCAACATCGGGTGTGAAGTCTGTGAACTGGCAAAGGACAAGGAACTCAAGTGCATCCTGCAGACTGCCTGCACACGCAAGAGGTTCAGGATCGACACGGGAACAGGTCTGTTCGAGTTCTCAGTTGACAGCGGAGAGATCGTGACCGATTACGGCGTTCAGCCACTCAACGAGGTGGAAATTGAGCTGTTCACCGGCGAGACAGAAGAGCTCGTCGAGATCGGAAAGGTCCTGCAGGAAAAATACGGGCTCGAGGAAGAGAACAAGAGCAAGTACTACCGCGGAATTCTCATGATCAAGGAAAACCGCAAATAGAAGAGGTACATTAAAAGCGCCGCTTAAGGCGGGAGAAAGAGGCTTCGGAAGCGCTCCGCAAGCCTCTTCTTTTTTAGCTTTTTTCCTTGTAAATCAAGGGCAGAAGAGGTATAATTATTTGCACTATATGTAAAAAACCGAGGAGGAAACATATTAATGAAATCAACATTTATCTCAAAGGAAAAAAACGAAGTTAAATTCAAGATGGAATTCACGGCTGATGAGTTCGAGAACGCCATTGTAAAGGTCTATCAGAAGGAAAAAGACAGATTCGAGATAGACGGATTCAGAAAGGGCAAAGCTCCTAGAAGCCTCATCGAAAAGAGATACGGCGAGACTATCTTCTTCGACGAAGCTATCAACAATCTGTTCTCACTGAACTACCCGCTGGCCATGGATGAGCTTGATCTGAACGTAATCGACTACCCTAAGACGGAGATGAGCCAGGTAAAGAAGGGCGAGCCTTTCGACGTTACTGTAACAGTAACTGTTTACCCTGAGTTCGAAGTAACCGGCTACAAGGGCGTTGAAATAGAGAGAGTACCTGCGGAAGTTACAGACGAAGACGTCGACAAGGAAATCGCCAACATGGCTGACAGAAACTCCCGCATGGTCGAAGTTGACAGACCTGCGCAGGACGGCGACACGGTTCTCATCGACTACGCCGGATTCGTAGGCGACGAGCAGTTCGAAGGCGGCACAGCTGAGAGATATCCGCTGAAGATCGGTTCCGGCACATTCATTCCGGGATTCGAAGATCAGCTCATCGGCGCCAAGAAGGATGAAGACGTAGAAGTCAAGGTAACTTTCCCTGAGGAATATCACTCAGAGGATCTGGCAGGCAAGGAAGCCATCTTCAAGTGCAAGGTTCACGAGATCAAGGAAAAGGAAGTTCCTGAAATCGATGATGATTTCGTAAAGGATGTCAGCGAATTCGATACTCTTGACGAGCTGAAGGCCAGCAAGAGAGAAGAACTCCAGAAGGCAGCAGAGGCCAGAGCTGAGGATCAGATGAAGAACAGCGTCATCGAGAAGATCTTCGAGGCAAACGACATCGACGTTCCTGACGTAATGGTTGAAGAGGAAATCGACAGCTCACTGCAGCAGTTCGACCAGCAGCTGAGAGTTCAGGGCATGGATCTGAACACATACGTTCAGTACATGGGCGAAGACATGAACAAGTTCAGAGAGAGCATCAGAGAGGACGCTTTCAAGAAGACCAAGACCAGAATGATCGTAGCCAAGATCGTCGACCAGGAAGAGTTCGACGTTACTGACGATGAAATCCACGAGTATCTGGAAGACATGGCAAAGCAGTACGGCATGGAAGTCGACAAGCTGGTCGAGGCGATCGGACCTCAGAATGTTGAGACTCTGGGTGGCGACATCAAGATGAGAAAGGCTGTGGACTTCGTATACGATAACGCTGTTATCAAGTAATGCAAAGGCAGTCTGATTCAGGAAGGACAATCGGATGATTCCATATGTAATCGAACAGTCCGGCGGAGTCGAGAGACAGTATGATATCTACTCAAGACTTCTCAAGGACAGAATAATTTTCATAGGCGAAGAGATCGACGACCACGTGGCAAGCGTAGTCGTCGCTCAGCTTCTTTTTCTGGAAGCAGAAGACCCGGATAAGGATATCAACATCTACATCAACAGTCCGGGCGGCAGCGTGACAGCCGGCATGGCAATCTACGACACGATCCGCTACATAAAGCCGGAGGTGTCGACTATCTGCGTCGGCATGGCTGCAAGCATGGGAGCGTTCCTTCTGGCTGCGGGGGCCAAAGGCAAGCGCTTCAGTCTTCCTAACGCCGAGATCATGATTCACCAGCCTCTGGGCGGTGTTAAAGGTCAGGCCGAGGATATCAAGATTCATGCGGAGTGGATCATGCGCACCAGAGAGAAGCTGAACAGAATACTCAGCGAGAACACCGGGCAGCCGCTGGAAAAGGTCGCCGGTGATACGGACAGAGATAATTTCATGTCTGCGGATGAAGCAAAGGAATACGGTATTATCGACACCGTAATAGTCGACAGATAAAAGGGGACAAAGGACAGAGATAATGGCTAAATACGACAAGAACAATGAGCCTAGATGCTCGTTCTGCGGCAAGTCGCAGAGCCAGGTAACAAAGCTCATAAACGGCAACGGACTCTACATCTGTGACGAGTGCGTCCGTCTCTGCAATGAGATACTCAGAGAAGAAGCGGCTCAGAACGGGGAGAGAGTAGTAGACGGAGAACCCGTAAGCATTCCTAAACCAATGGAAATCAACGAGGTTCTATCTCAGTATGTCATCGGCCAGGACGACGCCAAGAAGACACTGGCCGTAGCCGTGTACAATCACTACAAGCGCATACTCAGCCAGACGGACGATCAGAACGACGTTGAGATCCAGAAGAGCAACATCGCCATGGTCGGTCCGACAGGATGCGGCAAGACTCTTTTGGCGCAGACTCTTGCCAGAATACTCGATGTGCCTTTTGCGATAGCTGACGCTACTACAGTTACGGAAGCGGGCTATGTAGGCGAGGACGTTGAGAACATACTTCTGAGACTCATACAGGCGGCTGACTTCGATCTGGAGAAGGCCCAGAAGGGAATAATCTACATAGACGAGATCGACAAGATCGCTCGCAAGTCAGAGAACCCTTCGATAACGAGAGATGTAAGCGGAGAAGGCGTTCAGCAGGCTCTGCTTAAAATCATTGAGGGTACGGTGGCCGATGTTCCTCCTCAGGGCGGACGCAAGCATCCTCATCAGGAGTTCATACAGTTCGACACGACCAACGTCCTGTTCATTTGCGGAGGCGCCTTCGACGGACTGGATAAGGTCGTCCAGAAGAGAATAGGCGAGAAGGTCATCGGATTCAATTCCGACGTGAGCAGCAACAAGATGGAAAAGGAAGAGATCCTGAAGCACGCTGCTCCTGAGGATCTGATGAAGTACGGTCTCATTCCTGAGATCGTGGGAAGACTTCCTGTTCTGGTGACTCTTGAGGAACTATCAAAAGAGGCTCTCATGGACATACTCACCAAGCCTAAGAACTCGCTTGTAAGACAGTATCAGAGACTGCTTGAGTTCGACGGAGTAGAGCTTGAAGTAACAGATGACGCCATCGGCGCAATCGCCGACATGGCACTTGAGAGAAAGACGGGCGCCAGAGGCCTCCGCGGAATAATGGAGAAGCTGATGACGAACGTCATGTACGAACTGCCGTCCAGAAAGGATGTCAGGAAGTGCATCATAACCAAAGAGACAGTAGAAAAGGGCAGAGACCCTGAACTAGTACTTGAAGGGGAGAACTAAATGGGAGAAAACAGAAAGAATAATCACTTCGGAGATGCAGAATTCGTGGAACTGCCGATGATACCTCTCAGAGGTCTCTCGGTTTTTCCTAACATGGTTCTGCATTTTGACATTGGCAGGGAAAAATCCATCAACGCTCTGGAAAAGGCAATGGTGAACAACCAGTACATCTTCCTCGCGTCACAGATGGATGAGAACACAGACCTGCCTACGCCTGACGATTTCTATCACATAGGAACCGTCGGCAAGATAAAGCAGATGCTTAAGCTGCCGGGAGACTCCATCAGAGTTCTGGTGGAAGGCCTCTCAAGGGGCGAGATAGAAGATATACTCTTCGAGGTCCCTTATTTCAAATGCCGCATTAAGCTTCTGCCGGACGATGAAACGGAGCCTGACTCTGAGGCTGAAGCCCTCATGAGAACTGTTCTGGCGAGCTTCGATGAGTACATCAGCATCGACCAGAACCTGGCGCCTGAAGTTTTTGCGTCCGTAGTTACAGTTGAATCTCCGGGAAGAATGGCGGACATGATCGCCTCGCACCTGGAGATCAAGATCGAAGACAAGCAGACAATTCTCGACACGCTGGACCAGAAGGAGAGACTGCGCAAGCTCAACGATATCCTCCGCAAGGAGATCGAAATCATGACTATTGAGCAGGACATCTCCACCAAGGTCAAGTCACAGATCAATCAGAACCAGCGCGAGTACTATCTCCGCGAACAGCTCAGAGCCATACAGGAGGAACTGGGCGGCGCCGAGGAGATAGAGGACGAGATCGCAGGCTTCAGAGAGAAGCTCGCGGAGCTGAATCTGGACGAGAAGATCTCATCGAAGATCGAGAAAGAGATAAGCAGGTTTTCAAAGATGCAGCCGGCTTCAGCAGAAGCGACTGTAAGCAGAACATACATCGAGACAGTCCTTGAGCTTCCGTGGAACAAGACGAGCGAGGACAACATCGACCTGATCAAGGCCGAGAAGATCCTCAACGAGGACCACTACGGGCTGGACAAAGTCAAGGAGAGAGTTCTGGAGTACCTGGCTGTAATCAGGCTGTCAGAGAGCCTCAAGGGACCGATTCTGTGTCTCGTAGGCCCTCCGGGAACAGGCAAGACATCGATTGCCAAGTCCGTCGCAAGATCAATCGGCAGGGAGTTCGTCAGAATGTCTCTGGGCGGCGTCCGCGACGAGGCTGAGATAAGAGGTCACAGAAGAACCTACATAGGAGCGATTCCGGGAAGAATCATCAACTCCATCAAGGAGTGCGGAACGAAGAACCCGGTATTCCTCTTCGACGAAGTCGACAAGATCGGCGCTGATTACAAGGGTGATCCTGCGTCGGCTCTGCTGGAGGTTCTGGACCCTGAACAGAACAAGGACTTCACGGACCACTTCCTCGAAGTTCCGTTCGACCTGTCAAAGGTCATGTTCATTACAACGGCGAATACTACCGAAACCATACCTAGGCCTTTGCTCGACAGAATGGAGGTCATCGAGGTAAGCGGATACACCGAAGAAGAGAAGCTGAAGATCGCTCAGAAGTATCTGGTTCCTAAGCAGATAAAAGAGAACGGTCTCACAAGGGAGAACATCGCGTTTACAAAGACCGGTCTTAGGACAATCATCGACTACTACACGAGAGAGTCCGGCGTGCGTAATCTGGAGAGGGAAATCGGAACTCTCTGCAGAAGAGTCGCTCGTCAGTATGTGTCGGGCAACAAGGAAAAGGTCAGCCTGAACGCGGCAAAGGTCGAGGAACTCCTGGGCAAGAAGAAATACCACTTCGACAAGATCAGAAACAAGAAGGAAGTCGGCGTAAGCACCGGCCTGGCGTGGACGATAGTCGGAGGCGTAACGCTGTTCATCGAGACTACAGTTGTTCCGGGCACAGGAAAAATCGTGCTCACAGGACAGCTGGGCGACGTAATGCAGGAGTCAGCGAAGACAGGAATAAGCTATATAAGATCCGTTGCCGACAAGCTGGGCATAGACGAGGACTTCTACAAGGACAAGGACCTGCACCTGCACATTCCTGAAGGCGCGACCCCTAAGGACGGTCCTTCAGCGGGCGTGACCATGTGCGTCTCACTCATATCCACACTGACGGGAATCCCTGTCAGAAAGGATGTCGCCATGACAGGAGAAATCACACTTAGAGGAAAGGTGCTTCCTGTAGGCGGAATCAGGGAGAAGGTAATGGCAGCCCACAGAGCGGGCATCAGAAAGGTGCTCCTGCCTAAGGACAACGAACCGGATATCGCCGATATTCCGGAGACTGTCAGAAACCAGATGGAATTCGTGCTTCTGAACGATGTGAACGACGCCCTCAAAGAGGTGCTGGTTCGCTGAAAACGGACTGAATAGATATGAAGATAACAAAATCGGATATTGAGGCGGTCGCGGTAAAGCCGTCTCAGTATCCTCCGGACAATCTGAAGGAGATTGCCTTTGCGGGAAGATCGAATGTCGGCAAGTCGTCGCTTCTGAATCTTCTCACAGGGCGGAAGAAACTGGCCAAGGTCAGCGGCAGCCCCGGAAAGACCAGGACCATCAATTTCTATGTGATAAATGATGAGTTCAGGATCGTTGATCTGCCGGGCTACGGCTACGCCAAGGTTTCCAAGTCCGTATCACAGGACTGGGGCGCCATGATGGAGAAGTACTTTCAGACAAGAGAGAATCTGCTGAAGGTTATTCAGTTGGTGGATATCAGGCACGAGCCTTCGAAGCAGGACGTTGAGATGTACAACTATCTGCGCTACTACGGACTGGACGGTATCGTCGTCGCGACCAAGGCGGACAAGATCTCGAGAAATCAGATTCCGAAACACATAAAACAGATCAAGCAGACCCTGAAACTGGGCAAGGATGACATCGTGATTCCCGTGTCTGCCCTCAAGAGGACGGGATATGAGGAGCTGCTTGATGTCATAGAGGGATTACTGGGAGATTAGAAATGAATTTCTGGAGTTTGAGAGTAATACTGAGCAGATTCAAGGCCATCAGGTTCATGATGGCCGACAAGACTGTGCCGAAGACGAAGAAGGCGATCATAATAGCGGGTATCGCTTACCTGTTCCTGCCTTTTGACCTGATTCCGGCGATGGTCTTCCCTCTGAGTCTGATTGACGACCTGGTCGTATGGCTCGTGATCATATGGTATCTGAGAAAGGAACTGGATGTCTACTGGACAGGAGAGAAGAAGTACGATCTGGCAAAAAAATTCAGAAACAGGGATATTGTGGATGACGTAGAGTTCGAAGTCGAAGACGACAGTAAGGATGCAAAGGCAGACGCAAAGGCCGAACAGGCAGAGGAGAAGGGCAATGACTAACGAAACCATTGGCACAGTTCTTATTACTGAAGAGCAGATTCGCGAGAAGGCTGAGGAGATCGGCAGACAGATAAGCGAAGACTATGCGGGTCAGGAGATCATACTGGTTGGAATACTGCGTGGAGCGGTTCCATGGATGGCGGATGTAATGAAGCGCATCACTCTTGACATGACAATAGACTTCATGGCTGTCAGCAGCTACGGAGCTGCCACCAAGTCATCCGGTGTAGTAAAGATCAACAAGGACCTCGAGACAGACATCGACGGCAAGCACGTCATCATCGTCGAGGACATCGTTGATTCAGGCGTGACCCTGAACTACCTTGAGGGATATCTCAAAAGCAGGGGCGCCGCTTCTGTCAAGCTCTGTTCTCTTCTCGACAAACCTGAGGGAAGACGCGTTGATATCAAGGCGGATTATGTAGGATTTACTGTGGACGACAGATTCATCGTTGGATACGGTCTGGATTACGACCAGAAGTTCAGAAATCTGCCGTACATCACTTGGCTCGAATCCGAATAGGATTTCGGGCCGCGGGACAGGATATGAGAGCAAGAATAAAAGGACTCTGGAAGGTCCTATTCGGACGTACAACTATATTCGTATTCCTCATTCTGATACAGCTGATTGTAATCGTTGCGGGAATAGGATTTCTTGGCACCAAGGTACTCGTTGCCAACAACATTGTCGGTGTGCTCTCTATTATCGTCCTCATTTATCTCATAAATGTCAGACAGAATACCAGCTTCAAGCTGATGTGGATCATACTGATCGTAGCCACGCCGATTATTGGTGTGCCTTTTTTTGTTTACAACAGGCTGCAGCCGGGAACGCGGAACATCGCCCGCAGAATAGACGAGCAGATATCAGAGCAGAGGCCGTGGCTTTTGCCTGAGAAGGATACGGTGGACAGACTTGTCGTCGATTCCGGAAGCGAATACGGTCTCTTCAAGTACATGTATGAGGAGGCCCATTATCCGGTCTACGACGGATGCGGACTGGAGTACTATCCGTTTGGCCAGGACAAGTTCGAAGCTTTGCTGAGAGAGCTCAGGAAGGCGAAGAATTTCATCTTCATGGAGTACTTCATCATTGAGAAGGGCGTGATGTGGGGAGAGGTCCTCAAGATTCTGCGAGAGAAGGTCAAGGAGGGCGTCGAGGTCAGAGTTCTCTACGACGGCACCAACACCATGATGAATCTTCCGAAGAATTATCCTCGCGTGCTCAGATCCTGGGGCATAGACTGCAGGGTGTTCTCGCCCATGAAGCCGGTAATTACGACTCACCAGAACTTCAGGGATCACAGAAAGATAATCGTCATCGACGGACATACAGCCTTCACAGGCGGCGTCAATCTGGCGGACGAGTACATAAACGTCAGAGAGCGTTTCGGCGTCTGGAAGGACACGGCCATCATGGTAAAGGGCAGGGCGGCAAACAGCTTTACCCTCATGTTCCTTCAGATGTGGAACATAAAGGACAAATGGGCCGACGATTACGGCAAGTACATGTTCAAGGGCATGGACAAGGACGAAAACGCGGTCTACGGCGGATATGTCGTTCCTTACGGAGACAATCCTCTCGATGACGAGGAAGTGGGCAAGAAGGTCTACATGGACATCCTCAACAGAGCCAGCCGTTACGTGCACATAATGACGCCGTATCTGATACTGGACGAGGAGATGACAAACTCGCTGATTTTCGCAGCGCAGAGGGGAATAGATGTTAAGATAATAATGCCTCACATTCCTGACAAGAGGTACGCCTACGCTCTGGCAAGGACCCATTACGAGGAGCTGATCAGAGGCGGAGTAAAGGTTTACGAGTACCTTCCGGGATTCGTTCACGCAAAGAATTTCGTAAGCGATGACGAGAAGGCGGTGGTGGGAACGATCAATCTGGATTTCAGAAGTCTGTTCCTGCACTTTGAATGTGCGGCGTATATATGGCATAATCCTGTTGTAGAGGAAGTAGAGGCGGACTTTGAGGAAACTCTTAAGGAGTGTCAGAGGATGACTCTCAAACACTGCAAGGAGACGCCGTTCGTAACGAAGATATGCGGCAGAGCCCTCAGGCTCATAGCGCCGCTCATGTAATACATGCATAGCGATTAGCTATATAGAAAGAAGTTTATGAGCAAGAAATCACTGGTAACAAGTGCAGCCGTTCTGGCGGGCGCCGGATTCATAGTCAAGATCCTGGGCGCCTGCTTCAGAATACCTTTAACGAACTGGATAGGCGCCGACGGCATGGCGAACTACGCGCCGGCCTACGCCATCTATTCGGTTCTTCTCGTAATATCCACAGCGGGTCTTCCTGTGGCCACATCCAAGATGGTCTCGGAGAGATACGCGGTCGGACAGTACAGAGAGGCCGAGAGGGTATTCAAGCTGTCGAGGCTTCTCATGACGTTGCTTGGCGTCATGGGCGGTCTGGTCGTGCTCTTCGGAGCGGGGCCTATAGCCGAGCACTTCATACACATTCCTGGTTCGGCTCTGGCCATGCAGGCTACCGCGCCCGCTCTGGTGCTTGTTCCTATAATGTCTGCCTACAGAGGGTACTTCCAGGGACAGCAGAACATGAACCCGACAGCCGTATCCCAGATTGTGGAGCAGATATTCAGAGTAGGAGTCGGTCTTTCCCTGGGATACTACATGATCAACGGAACGCTCTTTGCGGCCGAATACGATCCGGGCGCCAGGGGAGCCGCAGGCGGATGCTTCGGAGCTTCCGCCGGAGCTGTCGCGGGACTCGCGGTGGTGCTTCTGATCTACGCCGCCAACAAAAAGGCCATAAGGGGAAGGATAAGAAGAGACCAGACGACTGAGAGAGAGACATCAGGACAGATTCTCAAGACGATAACGATAATCGCAATACCTATAACCATCGGCGCCGCGCTTCTGCCGCTGATGAATTCCATAGACGCTTCCATCGTTAACTACAGACTTCTGCAGACAGGATGGGAGACAGAAGCCGCGAAGGATCTCTACGGCCAGCTCACCAGCATGGCCGATCCTATAATCGGTTTCCCTCAGGTATTCATGCAGGCCATCATCGTCAGCATAGTGCCTATGGTTTCCGCGGCTAAGAGAATCAATGACAAGGCGGAGCTGAATTCAACGATTTCACTAGGATTCCGCATGACGACAATAATAGCGATGCCGTGCGCAGCGGGACTTCTGGTCCTGGCAACGCCGTCGCTGCTTTTGCTCTATCCGCTGCAGGTAGAGAGCGCAATCAGCGCGACACCGTGTCTGCAGGTGCTGGCTCTGGGATTCATCTTCCTGGCCCTCGTTACCACGATGACGGGAATACTGCAGGGACTGACGAAGCAGAACTGGCCGGTTATAAATCTGGCCATCGGAATCGCCATCAAGATAATCATCACTTGGATCCTCGTAGGCATCCACAGCATCAATATCGTCGGAGCCGCGATAGGCACACTGTGCGCGTATCTGACGGCCGCCACGCTCGACTACCTCTGCGTAAGGAGATTTACCGGCGTCAGAATTCCGGTAAAGCAGACTGTTATCAAGCCTGCAGTTTCAGCCATAGTGATGGCTGTCGTAGTGTACGGAGCGTACAAGCTGTTCATGTTCACCGGACACAACAGCATCGCTACGGTGCTGGCCATTCTGGTAGGCGCCTGTGTCTACGGAGTCATGATCATTAAAACAAAGGCAATAACAAGGGGCGAAGTCGTCGCCATAAAGTTCGGCGGAAAGATTGCGAAAATCGGAGATAAGCTGAGACTTTGGTAATGAAAACAGAAACTTCCCTTGACATTGCCAGTAAAAAATGGGAAAATCACAAGGTACGAATTAAACTAAGAATAGAATTTGACATCTGGGGAGCGGCATTTTAGATTAAAAATAAAGGAGGAATTATTAGATGAACAAGGCAGATCTGATCACTGCAGTAGCAGAGAAGACAGGCGCTAAGAAGAAGGATGCTGAGGCGTCAGTAAACGCCATGGTAGCATGCATCGAAGAAGCTCTTAAGGTAGGAGAGAAGGTACAGATTATCGGATTCGGAACTTTCGAGGTCCGTCAGAGAAAATCAAGACAGGGCAGAAACCCTAGAAAGCCTGAGGAAATCATCGAGATCGCAGCAGCAAAGGCACCGGTATTCAAGGCCGGCAAAGCCCTGAAGGACGCTGTTAATAAATAAGCATAAACGTGGCGGGCAGCTTATGCTGCCCGTTTTTAATTTTTAGAACGAGCGCGTTGATGAACGCGCCGGCGGGAGACGAATGAGAATAGATAAATTTCTGAAGAACAGCAGAATAATAAAGAGAAGAACGGTTGCCAAAGAAGCGTGCGAGCAGGGCAGAATTACCGTGAATGAAAAAATCGCCAAACCGGGGACAGAAGTCAAGGTTGGCGATATGATTCATATTGAATTCGGCAACGGCTCGCTGACGGCACGTGTGGAGGCTCTGACGGAGTCCTGCCGCAAGGAAGACGCAGCCGGGATGTACACTATAATAGAATAGGTTGCCTTTGCATCCGTATGATCAGGGTTATCCGATCATGCGGCGGCTTACAGGCACATATACAAATCTGTAGATAAGAGGAATCGTT